>NZ_JBSZKT010000034.1:0-97261 GCF_055690525.1 Streptosporangium sp. H13245
GGGACGGTGTGGGAGAGTAGGTCACCGCCGGACAATCTTTCACGAGGGGCCTCCACCACGCGGTGGGGGCCCTTCGTGCTTTCACCAGTACCACTTGCCACACGTCCTGGGCCTTCCGGGCCCCCGGAGGACCGGGGCTTGGGGGCGGGGTTTTATGAGAACGAGGGCTTCCGCTGTGGGCGGGGGCCCTTTTTGCGTTGCGGGTCCTTAGGCACGAGTCCTTAGGCACGGGTCTTAAGGGCTCTACCAGCACACCCAAAGGGCTCTACCGGCACCCATAGGAAGCGAAGACCACCTGGCCGACCGGGACCACGCCAGGCCCGGAAGCAACCCCCGGAAAAGCCAGCCCCAGAGAAATCCATCCAGGAAAGCCAACCCCCTGGACAGGCGGGGGCGGCGAACGAGAGCCAGGACACACGAGACCCCGGACAGCCAAGAAGCCCCGGCCCTCCCGGGCCGGGGCTTCTCCACCAACCGTTAAAAGCCGTTCGTCAGGGCGTGATAAAAAGACCGTCGCCCACGGTTCGCTCCGCGCCGTCCGAAGGCCGGTTCACGGGCTTGTGGCCGACGACCATCACGCTGGAGCCGCCACCGTCGAAGTTGATGGCCTGCTTGGCTCCCAGCCACCGCATCAGCTGGGCCGCCTCCACCATAGAGGCGCCGACGGCGACGCCCGGGTTGCGCCCGTCGACCGTGGCCAGGATCAGCCCGCCCGACCTGTCGATGCCGACCATCGTGCGCGGGTGGCGCCGGAGCATCATGTTGATCGAGGCGTGTCCGTCGGCCGCCGCGGTGATGCGCACCCGGCCGTTCCTGACCAGGCCGACCCCACCGCCCATGACGTGTGTCTGCGGGGTGAGCGGTATGGCCCGCTGCGTACGCAGGTCGATGACCTTGCTGTCCACCTTCATCCAGCTTCCCAGGCCGTGTTCCTGGAGCCAGACGGCCATGAGGCCGGTGCCGTGCAGCAGGTAGGTGCCCCGGGCGACGATGCCGCCTGCCTGGCGGACCTTGATGACCTTGTTCTGGGCCGCGTCGACGACGACCTCGATGCCGCCGTCGGCGGCCGTCTTGCCGCCGAACTCCTCGGTGTAGAGGACGAGCTCCTCGGCTCCGGCGGCCCGGTTGATGCCGTTGACCTCGATCTTCGCCCCGTCGGAGGAGATCGCGGTGACCGTGGTCCTCAGCTCGGTGATCCGCGCCTTGCGGCCCTCGGTGATGACGAGGCCACTGCGGCCCGGTACGGCCTCGCTGAGGAGCCTGCCGCCCACGACGGACACGCCGACCGGGTCGCCCTGCAGCGCCTTGGCCGTGTGGATGTTGAAGAAGCCGCCGTTGACCCCGGCGATGGCGCCGGTCAGCTTCGACATCGAGCTGGTGCTCTCGCGCTTGGCCACGCTCTTGCCGACGCTCGTCGTGAAGGAGCCCTTGAACGCCTTCGGGTCGACCATCAGCACGCGCATGTCCCAGGGGCCGGTGGTCTCGGTGCCGTCGTCACCGAGATAGTCGGTCTTGGCCCGGATGTCGAACTCCTTGAGCTCCTTCACGACCTTGTCGGCCTTGGCCCGCTGGCCGAACGACCACAGGCCGGTCCGGACCATGTAACGCTCCACGGCGGGGGCGTCCGAGGCGGCGGGCTGCACGATCCGCAGGATCTCGGGGACGAACCCCGCGGCCTCCACCGCCTGGGCCACCGTCTGCGCCGTGACAAGGGAACCGGCATCATGCCCGTTGGGCATAAGAACAGAAACTGTCCACCCTTGGGTAGATTTGCCGTGTTTCACACTAAAAAGGGTAATTCCCGGGGCGATGCCCTGCTGGTTCTTCACCGGCGCCATGCTCACGCCCAGCGGGAACGCGGAGGAGGGAAAGCCCGAACTCGCCTGCTCCGCCTGGGCGGGAATCGCCACGGTAGTGAGTGTCAGGGCTGTCAATCCGGCGACAAGGTGTCGCGACATGTGCATCTCTCCCCGTTGGTCTCCGACTTCGTGCACCATCGTGCCGAGATCTACGGGGCGGGGAGAGCGAAACGCGTGAAACATCCCAAGAAAGTGTCGTTACTCACGCGAGGCCGTGGGGCGGACGGGAGAGGCGGAGGGCAATTCGCGCGCCGGTGGAAATCCCGGCCCGGGGCGAAGGCCCTGGTCAATAAGGATTAGTCCCCGGCCGTTTCGTCACGTGGGAGAGAAAGCGGCGCTACGGTGCGGTAGGCCGCATTTCCTCAGATCAAGCGGCACATCTTTCCGAGAGGCAGCCGTCATGGGGCTGAGCGTTCTCATCGTGATCATCGCAAGCGTACTCCTGGGGGTCATCCTCGGGGCGATCCTGACGCGTCCGCGCCGCTGGGATCTCCACATCTGCGCCGATGACCCCGTCGATCACATCCGCATGGACGCCGCGTCCGACAGACGCGGTTAGTCCGGACACACATTCCAGGCACCCTCCAGGCACCGCCGGCCGGGGAGGTCCGGAAGAGATCCCGGGGTTCACGGGGGTTCGAGGAAGTCACCGCACGACTTCGGGGCACCGTACGACGCCGGGGGATCCTCGCGCGACAGACCGGGGGACGGGCCACGAGACACGGTCACCACCGAGAACGGTGACCGTGGGAAACGGTCGAACACCTGCGGGTCGTACGGAATCCAGGTTTCGTACGACCCGCGTCCCCGGTTCCGTCAGCCCACGCAGTGATACACCTTGCGCAGGGTCTCGTGGACGATCCAGACGGTCTTGGCGCCCTCGGCGAGCAGGCAGACCGACCCGGGGACGAGCTCCAGGGTGGCGCCGCCGTCGACCTCCAGCGTGGCGCGGCCGGACAGGACCACGAACATCTCGTCACGTTCCACATCGACGACCGTGCCCGGTGTGATCTCCCAGATGCCCCGGCTCTGCCTGCCGTCCGGCGAGGACCACAGCTCGATCGACGAGACGCGCGGGGAGCCCGCCAGGACCTGGTGGGGCTCCAGCTCGTCGGGTGACAGCCGTACGTCGTCGGTGGGGACGGAGAACGCCCCGGCGGCACTGACCATCCGGGCCAGGTCGGCGGTCTCGGGGACGAAGATCTCGGGCATGGGGACCTTTCAGGAACGGGGACTGTCTCTCCGGAAGGACTCCAGCGCCAGGAGGGCGACGTGGAGGGAGAGACAGGACTCGACATCGTCCAGATCGGTGTCGAGGACACGCTCCAGCCTACGGAGGCGGTCATAGAAGGCGGGCCTGGACAGGTGGGCCCGCTGGGCGGCGACGGCCTTGTTGCGGCCCGCGTCGAGATAGACCCGCAGGATCCTGGTGAGATCGCCGCCGCGCTGGGCGTCGTGGGCGAGCAGCGGCCCGAGCTCGCGCTCGGCGAAGGTCTGCAGCCGGGCGTCGTCGCGCAGAAGATGGAGCAGCCCCCTCAGGCGGAGGTCGGGCAGCCGGTAGAAGGGGCGTCCGTCGGGCTGCCTGACGGCCACGTCGGCGACCTGCTCGGCCTCCAGGAAACTTCTCCGTACGTCGCGGATCGACTCGACCACGGAACCGGCGGCGAGGACGAAGGGGATCGTGAAGGCCGCGCGCAGGTGGTCGGCGAGGGTGGTCAGCGCGGACTCGGGGAGGATGCGCGGCGGCAGGGGGAGCAGGACGCCGACCCGGTTCTGGTCCAGGGCGCCGACGAGGGCGGGCAGGCGGGCCTCGCGGCAGGCCGCGGCGGCGGCGTCCGCCAGCTCGCCGAGCTGGGCGAGCTGCTCCTGGCCCTCCAGCGGTTTCTCCGCGGACTCGGCCAGGCGGAGCACCACGCTGATGAGCTTGCGGCCGGTGAGCGACACACCGACCGCGCGGGCGCGTGCCGCGGCCTCCTCGGGGTCGGCGTACGCGTGGGTCAGGATCCCGGTGATGATCGTGCCGTGCGCCTGGCGTTCCAGTGACTCCTGGTGGCGCTCCAGCAGGCGGCCCAGGGCGAGGGTGGTCGCGGCGCGCTCGGCGAGGACGATGTCGCGCGGCTCGGGCTCCGTGTCGCAGAACATGACCAGACGGCCCCAGTCCTGGCCCCGCGCGCCGACCATGGTGACCAGCCAGCCGGAGGCGGCGTCGTAGGCGGTACGCAGGTCGGGTGCCACCGCGCGGGAGCGGGTCTCCCAGCCCGCCAGCAGCGAACCGGTGTCGCGTCCGGCGGTCTCGCAGGCCAGCACCTGGTGGGCGAGGTTCTCCAGCAGCGCGGGGCGCCCGGACAGCCGGGTGACCTGGCCGAGGACCTCCGCGGGGGAGGCGCCCTCGACCGACAGTTCGGTGAAGACCTCGTGCAGCTGCTCGGAGGCGCGGAGCTCCTCCAGCTGGATGTCGATGATCCGGGCGTGCACCGACTCGGTGATCTGCACGAACGGCGTCTCCCTGGCCAGGGTGACCAGGGGCAGGCCGTGATCCTCGGCGGCGCGGACCACGGCGCCGGGCAGCTCCCCGATGAACTTGCGGCCGAGTTCCACGATCAGCCCCGACGCGCCCACGGCGACCAGCTCGGCGATGTAGTCGGCGAGCTTGCCGGGGTCGTCGGGCAGGGCTATGCCGGTGGTGAGCACGAGCTCGCCGCCGCGCAGCAGGTGCGCGATGTCGGTCACCTCGCCCACGTGCACCCAGCGCACCCGGCTGTCCAGCCGGTCGGCTCCCGCCACGACCCGTGGATTGCCCCGGCGGACGGTATCCAGGGCGAGGACGTCGGCGACAGTAGGGAGCACCTGTCGAGAATATCCGATCAGCATGTAAGCGCGAGAGGGTCATACTTTACAGCCTGCTCACCCTTCCCCTTTCCCACCTGCCTTCTCCTCCATATCCCCCTGTTTTCCCGCTTTCCAATGGCGCCGGGCCGCTCGGCGCGGGTGCCTCAGCGGGTGCCTCGGACACGCCTGCCCGTGCCCGAGGCCGGTTCAGGCCCACCCCCGGCCGGGCCGTCCTGGCCCGGAGGTCGTACGACGACGTCGTCGCCGAACGCGGCGGCGAGCGCCTTCGCGATCACGTCGGGGAGCTCGGTCCGTCCGTCGTCCTCGGCCCAGCGCACCAACGCCGTGTGCAGGGCGGCGAGGCAGGCGCTGGCCGCCACCTGGGCGCGGAACGCCGTGTCGGGGTCGGCGGCGTCGTCCCCGAGGGCGTCGACGATCGCCCGCTGAAGGGCGTACTGGTTGTCCAGGTGCCTGGCCCGCAGGGCCGGGGTCGAGATCATGAGCCGGAGGCGGGCGAGCAGGAACCGCCTGCCCGTCGTGAGGTCGTCTCCGTGACCGCCGCCGGTCAACGTCGCGGCCGAGTCGATGAGCGCGTGGCCGATGCGGCGGACCAGGGGCTGCGCGGCGGACGAGGCGACGATCCGCTCGGCGACGAGCCGGTCGTTCTGGTCGACGAGGACGAGGTCCTCCTTCGTGGGGAAGTGGCGGTACAGGGTCATGGGGGACACGCCCGCGGTCTCGGCGACGTCGGTCACGGTCGTGGCGTCGTATCCGCGCTCGGTGAACAGCCGTACCGCGTGCGCCTGGATCATGCGCTGCGTCTCCGCTCGCCGCTGCGCTCGCAATGTTGAGTACTGGTCGGGCACGTGATAGACACTACCGCACTGGTAGTGACTACCAGGTTGGTAGCGACTAACACATTGGGGTGGCTGACATGGGTGATCTCACCGGCAGGACGGCTCTCGTGACCGGGGCGTCGCGTGGCATCGGGCAGGCGATCGCGCTCCGGCTGGCGGCGAAGGGGGCGATGGTCATCGTGCACTTCGGCACGGACAAGGACGGCGCGGCGGCGACGGTCGGCGAGATCGAACGCGCCGGTGGGGCCGCGCTCGCCGTCGGGGCGGAGCTGGGCGTGGACGGCGACGTCGAGACGCTCTTCGCGGGAGTCGAGACCGGCCTGGCCGGGCGGCCACTCGACATCCTCGTCAACAACGCGGCGGCCGCGCCCGCCGGTCCGCTCGGCGTCACGACCCGGGCGGAGTTCGACCACCTCTTCGCGGTGAACGTGCGAGCGCCGTACTTCATCATCCAGCGGGCGCTGCCGCTGCTTCGCGACGGTGGCCGCATCGTCACGATCTCGTCGGTGGCGACCCGGATGGCCAACCCCGCCCAGACGTCCTTCGCCATGACGAAGGGCGCGGTCGAGACGATGAGCATGACCATGGCCAACGAGCTCGGGGTCCGGGGGATCACGGTGAACGCGGTCGCTCCCGGCGCCACCCGGACGGCGACCAACGGATCGGCCTTCGAGGCGCCGGGCCTGGCCGAGTTCATCACCGGGGCGACGGCGCTCGACCGCCTGGGCGGGCCCGGCGACGTCGCCGACGTGGTCGCCTTCCTGGCCTCCGACGCCGCGCGCTGGATCACCGGTCAGGTCATCGACGCGAGCGGTGGCCTGTTCCTCGGGCCGCGCGCCTGATCGCAGGCCGGAGGGACGCGCCGCCGGAGCCGTCGCGGCGGGGTGACGGCAGCGGTACGGCTGTCGGCACCGGTCACGTCCGGTCCCTGGCGCCCGGCCGGATCGGCGGTACGGACCACGTGGCCGGGCACCGCCTCGGCCTCTGGGCGCGGATGCCCTGAGCCCCGGGCGGGAAGGGGGGTGCCCACCAGGCCAGATGGTCGTCCGGCGCGCGAGATGATATTCAGGACGGCGGGGTTCGTTCCGTTTTCGTGGCCCTAGGATTACTTCACCTTTTACGGCCGAGGGACGCGATGGTGGACATGGTTGAGACCGCCGGCACGGTGCGGGGCAGGGCCACGAAGGGCGCTTCCGGCGAGGAGGAGCTGGATCTCCGCCAGCTCCTGGCGGGCCTGACCGCGGTGCGCGACGGCGACTTCGGCACGCATCTGCCCGAGGACGGCGACGGGCTGCTGCAGGAGATCGCCACCGTCTTCAACGGGATGGTGGACCAGCTGTCGCTGTTCACCTCCGAGGTGACCCGGGTGGCCCGCGAGGTGGGCACCGAGGGGCAGCTGGGCGGGCAGGCCGAGGTGCCGGGCGTCTCCGGCACCTGGAAGGACCTGACCGACTCGGTGAACGCGATGGCGGGCAACCTCACCGACCAGGTGCGTGACATCGCCCAGGTGGCCACCGCGGTCGCCACCGGCGACCTGTCGCAGAAGATCACCGTGGATGTGCGCGGTGAGATCCTGGAGCTGAAGAACACGCTGAACACGATGGTGGACCAGCTGTCGTCGTTCGCCGACGAGGTCACCCGCGTGGCGCGCGAGGTGGGCACCGACGGCAGGCTGGGCGGCCAGGCGGAGGTGACCGGCGTCGCCGGTACCTGGCGCGACCTCACCGACTCCGTCAACTTCATGGCGGGCAACCTCACCGACCAGGTGCGCAGCATCGCGCAGGTCACCACGGCCGTCGCCAAGGGCGACCTGTCGCAGAAGATCACCGTGGACGCCCGGGGCGAGATCCTGGAGCTGAAGAACACCATCAACACGATGGTGGACCAGCTGTCGTCGTTCGCCGACGAGGTCACCCGCGTGGCGCGTGAGGTCGGCACCGACGGCAGGCTGGGCGGGCAGGCCGACGTCAAGGGCGTCTCGGGCACCTGGCGCGACCTCACCGACTCCGTCAACTACATGGCGGGCAACCTCACCGACCAGGTGCGCAACATCTCGCAGGTGGCCACCGCCGTCGCCAGGGGCGACCTGTCGCAGAAGATCACGGTCTCGGCGCGGGGTGAGATCCTGGAGCTGAAGAACACGCTGAACACGATGGTGGACCAGCTGTCGTCGTTCGCCGACGAGGTCACCCGCGTGGCGCGTGAGGTCGGCACCGACGGCAGGCTGGGTGGGCAGGCCGACGTCAAGGGCGTCTCGGGCACCTGGAAGGCGCTGACCGAGTCGGTGAACGTGATGGCCGACAACCTCACCGCCCAGGTACGCAGCATCGCGCAGGTCACCACGGCGGTGGCCAAGGGCGACCTGTCGCAGAAGATCCGGGTCGACGCCCGAGGCGAGATCATGGAGCTGAAGGAGACCATCAACACGATGGTCGACCAGCTCTCCGCGTTCGCCGACGAGGTGACGCGGGTGGCGCGTGAGGTCGGCACCGAGGGCAACCTCGGCGGCCAGGCCACCGTGCGAGGGGTCTCCGGTACGTGGAAGGACCTCACCGACAACGTCAACTCGATGGCGAACAACCTGACCAGCCAGGTGCGCAGCATCGCGCAGGTCACCACGGCCGTCGCCCGGGGCGACCTGTCACAGAAGATCACCGTTGAGGCCAAGGGCGAGGTCGCCGCGCTCGCCCAGACCATCAACACGATGGTCGACACGCTGAGCGCGTTCGCCGACGAGGTGACCCGGGTGGCCCGCGAGGTCGGCACCGAGGGCGAGCTGGGCGGCCAGGCGCGCGTGCCCAACGTGGCCGGTACGTGGAAGGACCTCACCGACAACGTCAACTCGATGGCCAACAACCTGACCAACCAGGTGCGCAACATCGCGCAGGTCACCACGGCCGTCGCGCAGGGCGACCTGACCAAGAAGATCGACGTCGACGCCCGGGGCGAGATCCTGGAGCTGAAGACCACGATCAACACGATGGTCGACCAGCTGTCGTCGTTCGCCGCGGAGGTCACCCGGGTGGCGCGCGAGGTCGGCAGCGAGGGGCGGCTGGGCGGCCAGGCCGAGGTCGAGGGCGTGTCCGGCACCTGGAAGCGGCTGACGGAGAACGTCAACGAGCTGGCCGGAAACCTCACGCGCCAGGTGCGGGCCATCGCCGAGGTGACCAGCGCGGTGACCTCGGGCGACCTCACCCGCTCGATCACCGTCGACGCCTCGGGCGAGGTGGCCGAGCTCAAGGACAACATCAACTCCATGGTGAAGTCGCTGCGCGAGACCACCCTGGCCAACCAGGAGCAGGACTGGCTCAAGTCGAACCTGGCCCGCATCTCCGGGCTGATGCAGGGCCACCGCGACCTCGCCGTCGTGGCCGAGCTGGTGATGAACGAGCTGGCCCCGCTGGTCTCGGCCCAGCACGGCACGTTCCTGCTCGCGGAGGAGCAGCCGGACGGCTCCGAGCTGCGGGTGGTCGGCTGCTACGGCCACCGGGAGACCGGCCGCCGCCACTTCTTCGGCGACTCCCTGGTGGGACAGGCCGCCGTGGCCAAGCGGTCCATCCTGGTCGAGGACATCGCCGCCGGATATATCACCATCTCCTCAAGTCTGGGAGCGGCCGGTCCGGTCAACCTCATCGTGCTGCCGATCATCGTCGAGGACCAGGTGCTCGGGGTGATCGAGCTGGCCAGCCTCAACCGCTTCACCCAGGTGCACCGGGCCTTCCTGGAGCAGCTGGTGGAGACCATCGGCGTCAACGTCAACACGATCGTCGCCAACGCCCGTACCGACTCCCTGCTCACCGAGTCGCAGCGCCTCGCGACCGAGCTGCAGGTGGGGCAGGAGGAGCTGCAGCGCTCCAACGCCGAGCTGGAGGAGAAGGCGGAGCTGCTGGTCCGGCAGAACCACGACATCGAGACGAAGAACAGGGAGATCGAGCAGGCGCGGCAGGAGCTGGAGGACCGGGCCAAGCAGCTCGCGCTGGCCTCCAAGTACAAGAGCGAGTTCCTGGCCAACATGAGCCACGAGCTGCGCACCCCGCTCAACTCGCTGCTCATCCTGGCCCAGCTGCTGGCGCAGAACCCGGCCCGCAACCTCACCGCCAAGCAGGTGGAGTACGCCAACGTCATCCACTCGGCGGGCACCGACCTGCTCCAGCTGATCAACGACATCCTCGACCTGTCGAAGATCGAGGCGGGCAAGATGAACATCAGCCTGGAGCCGCTGCCGCTGCGGCAGCTCCTGGACTACGTCGAGGCCACCTTCCGCCCGCTGACCACGGAGAAGGGGTTGCGGTTCGACGTCGTGGTCGCCTCCGACGTGCCCGAGGAGCTGCTCATGGACGAGCAGCGGCTCAGGCAGGTGCTGCGGAACCTGCTCTCCAACGCGGTGAAGTTCACCGAGAGGGGCTCGGTCGAGCTTCGCATCGAGCGGATGGGCGTGATGAACCTGCCCGGGGCGTACGGGCAGGAGGCGCTCGCCTTCCAGGTCGTCGACACCGGCATCGGCATCGCCGAGGAGAACCTCTCCCAGATCTTCGACGCCTTCCAGCAGGCCGACGGCACGACCAGCCGCAAGTACGGCGGCACCGGGCTGGGGCTGTCCATCAGCCGTGAGATCGCCGCGCTCTTCAACGGCGAGATCCGGGCGGTCAGCGCCCTGGGCTCGGGCAGCACCTTCAGCCTCTACCTGCCGATCGCCGACCTCACCCCTGGCGCCTCCCGCGCGGGCACCGGGAGGGGCGCGCTCTCCGCGTCCCCGCCGGTCCTCCCGGCGCTTCCCGCTCCGGCGCCCGTACCTCTCCAGGAGCGGTTCCCCGGGGCCGAGGGGCGGCGCCTGCTCGTCGTGGAGTCGCGGCCCAACGGGCTGCTGTCGCAGCTGGCCGAGAGCGTCGTGGCCGACCTGCCGGAGACGCACGGCCCGGTCCAGGTGTCGACCGCCAACGACCCGGTCTCCGCGCTGGAGATCTTGGGGGCGGACGACCACCACTGCATCGTGCTCGACCTGGGCATGCGCCAGGACGCGGCGGCCGACTTCCTGCGCATGCTGGACGACGACCCGGTCCTGCGCGGGCTGCCGGTGCTCGCCCACCACACCCGCACGCTCACCCGGCCGCAGGAGAACCTCCTCAAGGGGCGGTCCAACACCCAGCCGCTGGAGCGCCTGCCCAGCCTCGACGAGCTGCGCGAGCGCATCACCCTGCACCTGTCGGCGCCGGAGCCCGGTGACGTGCTGCCCCTGGTGCAGCCCAGTCCCGACGAGCGGCCCCAGCCGGTGGAGGAGGCGGACGCCGTGCTGATGGACAGGAAGGTCCTGGTCATCGACGACGACGTCCGCAACGTCTTCGCGCTGACCAACATCCTGGAGCTGCACGGCATGCAGGTCCTCTACGCGGAGAACGGCCGCAAGGGCATCGAGATCCTGTCGCGCAACGAGGACATCGACCTGGTCCTGATGGACATCATGATGCCGGAGATGGACGGCTACGCCGCGACCGCCGCGATCCGCAAGATGGCCGACTTCGCGGACCTGCCGATCATCGCGGTGACCGCCAAGGCCATGCAGGGCGACCGGGAGAAGACCCTGTCCGCGGGGGCCAGCGACTACGTCACCAAACCCGTCGACGCCCAGGAGCTGCTCCGCCGCATCCAGCGGTGGCTGGAGATCTAGGACGGATCCGGGATCTCAGCGCGGGGCGCCGTCGCCGGGAGGTTCGCCGGGTGTGACTCCGCGCGCCTCAGGCGGGCCTCCAGGCCGTCGAGGAAGCAGGTGAGGCCGAACTCGAAGTTGAGCGCCCTGGCGGTGTCGACGTCCATGCACCGGTACTCGGCGTAGCGGGCGAGCAGCTCGGGATGGTCCGCCGCGGCCTTCTCCAGCACCGGCTGGATGGCCGCGTTCAGCTCGTTGGAGTCGAGGCCCGCCTCCTCGCGGATGGACCGCCAGGAGAGCTCGGGCGCGGTGACCCCGAGCACGTAGGCCATGAGCGTGGAGGCGGCGTAGTCCTGGTCGAGGCCGCGGAACCCGGCGTGCTCGAAGGTGGCGACGAGCCCGCTCATCATCCGCATCGCGTTGGGGCCGATGGCCGGGGTCGTCCCGATGTAGCCGATGACCCAGGGGTGCCTGAAGAGCGCCTGGCGGATGCCGTACGCGAAGGAGGAGGCGGCGTTGCGCCAGGTGGTCTTCCGGACGTCCAGGACGCCGAACTCGCCGTAGACCTCGTCGAGGACCAGTTCGAGTAGCTCGTTCTTGTTGGCCACGTGCCAGTAGACGCTGGTCGTCCCCGAGCCGAGCTTGGCGCCCAGGCGGCGCATGCTCAGCGCGTCCAGCCCCTCGGCGTCGAGCAACTCCATCGCGGCGCGCACGATCTGCGCGCGGCTGAGGGCGGGACTCTTCGCGGTGCGCTGCTCGCGTGTCCAGACGGAGCTGAAGTGCTGTTTCACATCCCCAGCATAAATCCGATGACACACTGTTCGAGATTATCGTACAGTGTGCGAGTGGAATCGAACACTGTACGAGTCGAACGCGATCCGAGGCGCTGGTGGATCCTCGGAGTGCTCTGCCTGAGCCTGTTGGTCCTCGTGGTGGACAACACCGTCCTGAACCTGGCGATCCCCGCCCTCATGGTCGACCTGGGGGCCAGCCCGGCGGACATCCAGTGGATCATCGACGCCTACGTCCTGGTCTTCGCCGGTTTGCTGCTCACCTCGGGCAGCCTGTCCGACCGCTACGGCCGCAAACGCTTTCTGATCATCGGCCTGGTGCTGTTCGGCGGCGCCTCGCTGGTCGCCGTGCTGGTCACCGAGCCCTGGCACCTGATCGGCGCCCGCGCGCTGATGGGCGTCGGCGGCTCCATCCTGATGCCGAGCACCCTGTCGATCCTGATCACCGTCTTCGACGAGGAGGAGCGCCGTAAGGCGATCGCCGCGTGGAGCGCGGTGGCGATGGTCGGCGTGATCGCCGGTCCGACGCTGGGAGGTTTCCTGCTCGAACACTACTGGTGGGGATCGATCTTCCTGCTCAACGTGCCGGTCGCGGTCGTCGCCGTGATCGCGGCGGCGCTGCTGATGCCCGAGTCGCGCGGCCCGGTGAGAAGGCTCGACCCGGCCGGTGTGGTGCTGTCCACGGTCGGCATGAGCGCCCTGGTCTACGTGGTGATCTCCGCGCCGACCGCGGGCTGGACCTCGGCGGAGTCGCTGGTCGCCGCCGGGGTGGCGGTGGTCGCGCTGACGACGTTCGTGATCTGGGAGCTCAGGTCGGAGCACCCGATGCTCCCGCTCGAACTGTTCCGCAACCGGAACTTCAGCGGGGCGTCGTTCTCGATCGTGCTGATGTCGTTCGGCACGGGCGCGCTGCTGCTGATGCTCACCCAGTACCTGCAGTTCGTGCTGGCCTACGGTCCCATGCAGGCGGGTTTCGCGCTGCTGCCGTACGCGGTGGCCGCCGCGCTGTTCAACGGGGTCGGCGCCGGTCTGGGACAGCGGGTCAGCAACCGGGTGCTGGTCGCCGTCGGCCTCACCGTGATGGCCGGGGGTTTCGGGGTGCTCGCCTTCATGACCGCCGACACCGGGTACGGCCTGCTGATCAGCGGCCTCATGCTCATGGGGATCGGCGGGGGCCTGGCGGGGCCCGCGGCCTACACGACGCTGATGGGGGCGGTGCCGCCCGCGCACGCGGGTGTCGGGTCGGCGCTCAACGACACCGTCCAGCAGGTCGGTATGGCGCTGAGCATCGCCGTGCTCGGCAGCGTGCTGGCCGGGGTCTACACCTCGTCGATGCCCGCCGACGCCCCGGCCGCCGCGCGCGAGTCGATCGGGGGGGCGCTGCAGCTGGGGGACGCGGGGGTGATCGGGACCGCGCGTGAGGCGTTCGTCTCGGCCATGTCGTTCGGCTCCTGGGTGGGGGTCGGCTTCACCCTGGCCGCCGCCACGCTGGCGTTCCTGGTGCTGCGTCCCACACCCGCCCCCGGGGCCGTCGCGGACGCGGGCCTGGTGAAGGCGGAGAGCTGAGAGGTCGGCCCGTGGTGGCCGATCCGCTTTGCGCGGGTCGGCCATCGGCGTCACGCGCCTGAACAGCGGGTGACCCGGGGGGAACGGCGCGAGGACCGTACGAGCCCGAAATTATTCATGTATTTCAGGTTGCTTTGATAGGAAATATGGGCGATGCTGGGTTTCGCAAAGCTTCACGACTAGCCGAGCTCGGGCGGGGAACCTGGGGGGTGCTCCGTCCGACCATCCTGTGCGGCTCGCGCCATCCGTCGCGTGGCGCGAGCCGCACAGGCTTCGTCGCGTGGCGCGGGCCGCACGGGCCCTCCGGGGAGGGCGGGACCTGACAGTGTGATGGGTTCGGCGAGAATATCCGACATGTTGCGGGTATGAGGCGATGACCCCGAGAGGCGATACTCGATGTATGTCGGACCTCCTGGCGCGTCATCGCGCGGTAATGCCCAACTGGCTGCCCCTTTACTACGACGAGCCCATCGAGATCGTCTCGGGTAAGGGCAACCGGGTCGTCGACGCGTCGGGCAAGAGCTACCTCGACTTCTTCGCGGGCATCCTGACCAACATGATCGGGTACGACGTGCCCGAGGTGCGGGAGGCCGTCGAGCGGCAGATCGCCACCGGCGTGGTACACACCTCCACGCTCTACCTGCTGCGCGGCCAGGTCGAGCTGGCCGAGAAGATCGCCAGGCTCTCCGGCATCCCGGACGCGAAGGTCTTCTTCACCAACTCCGGCACCGAGGCGAACGAGACCGCGCTGCTGCTGGCGACCTACGCGCGCAGGTCCGACCAGGTGCTCGCCATGCGGCAGAGCTACCACGGCCGCTCCTTCGGCACGGTCGGCGTCACGAGCAACCGCGCGTGGAAGAACAACTCGCTGTCGCCGCTGAACGTCCACTTCCTGCACGGCTCCGACCGGCACCTCGCCCAGTTCCGCGGTCTGTCCGACGACGGCTACATCGCGGCCTGCGTCGACGACCTGCGCCACGTGCTCTCCACCGCCGTCTCCAGCGACGTGGCGGCGCTGATCGCCGAGCCGATCCAGGGGGTCGGCGGCTTCACCATGGCCCCCGACGGGCTGTTCGCCGCCTACAAGGAGGTCCTCGACACCGAGGGCATCCTGTTCATCTCCGACGAGGTGCAGACCGGCTGGGGGCGCACCGGCTCCGCCTTCTTCGGCATCCAGAACCACGGCGTCACCCCCGACATGATGACCTTCGCCAAGGGACTGGGCAACGGCTTCGCGGTGGGCGGCGTCGTCGCCCGCGGCGACCTGATGGACAACCTCCACGCCGTCGGGCTCGCCACCTTCGGCGGCAACCCGATCTCCATGGCCGCCGCCAACGCCACCCTGGACTACGTCCTCGACCACGACCTGCAGGCGAACGCCGCCAGGACCGGCACCCTGATCATCGACGGGCTCCGCGAGGCGTCGCCGCGCCTGCCGATCGTCGGCGACGTCCGGGGCAAGGGCCTGATGTTCGCCGTCGAGCTCGTCGACCCGGCCACCGGCGAGCCCTCACCGGCCCTCGCCGCCCGGTTCATGGAGGAGACCAGGAAGTCCGGCCTGCTCGCGGGCAAGGGCGGCCTGAAGGGCAACGTGCTCCGGATGGCCCCGCCGCTCACCCTCACCCCCGACGAGGCCGCCGAGGGACTCGGGATCATCGTCGGCGCGCTCGAAACCGTCAACGCCGAGGTCGCCTCGTGAAGAACGTCACCCACTGGATCGGCGGCGGACCCGTCGAGGGCTCCGGCCGTACCTCGGAGATCTTCGACCCCGCGACCGGGGAGGTCGCCGGGCGGGTCCACCTCGCCTCAGCGGACGAGGTCGACGCGGCCGTGGCCGCCGCCGTCGCGGCCTGGCCCGCGTGGCGGGACGCCTCGCTGGTCAGGCGCTCGCAGGTGCTGTTCCGCTTCCGCGAGCTGATGTACGCCAACCGCGACGAGCTCGCCCGGCTCATCTCCGAGGAGCACGGCAAGGTCCACTCCGACGCGCTGGGCGAGGTCGCCAGGGGCCTGGAGGTCGTGGAGTTCGCCTGCGGTATCCCGCACCTGCTCAAGGGCGGTTTCTCCGAGGGCGTCTCCACCCGGGTCGACTCCTACTCGATCCGGCAGCCGCTGGGCGTCGTCGCCGGGATCACCCCGTTCAACTTCCCGGCCATGGTGCCGATGTGGATGTTCCCGATCGCGATCGCCGCGGGCAACGCCTTCGTCCTCAAGCCGTCGGAGAAGGACCCCTCGGCGTCGCTGCTGATGGCCTCGCTCTGGAAGGAGGCCGGGCTGCCCGACGGCGTCTTCGGCGTCGTCCAGGGGGACAAGGTGGCGGTGGACCGGCTGCTGGAGCACCCGGACGTGCGCGCGGTCTCGTTCGTCGGGTCCACGCCCATCGCCAGGTACGTCTACGAGACCGGCACCTCCCACGGCAAGCGGGTCCAGGCGCTCGGTGGCGCCAAGAACCACATGCTGGTCCTGCCCGACGCCGACCTCGACCTCGTCGCCGACGCCGCGGTGTCGGCCGGTTTCGGCTCGGCGGGGGAGCGCTGCATGGCGATCTCCGTCGTGCTGGCCGTGGACCCGGTCGGGGACGAGCTGGTCGACAAGATCGTCTCCAGGGTCTCCGCGCTGACCGTCGGCCCCGGCGACGACCCGGCCGCCCAGATGGGGCCCCTGGTCACCGGGGTCCACCGCGACAAGGTCGTCTCCTACCTCGACCTGGGCGTCTCCGAGGGCGCGAAGCTCGTCGTGGACGGCCGCCTCACCTCCGTCCTGGGCGGCGGCACCGCCCGGGAGACCCCCGGCTTCTGGCTGGGCCCCACGGTCCTCGACCACGTGCCCGCCGGTTCCCGGGTCCACCGGGAGGAGATCTTCGGCCCGGTCCTGTCGGTCGTCCGCGTCTCCTCGTACGAGGAGGGCCTGGAACTGATCAACGGCGGCGAGTTCGGCAACGGCACCGCGATCTTCACCAACGACGGCGGCGCGGCCCGCCGTTTCCAGAACGAGGTGGAGGTCGGCATGATCGGCATCAACGTGCCGATCCCGGTGCCGATGGCCTTCTACAGCTTCGGCGGCTGGAAGGCCTCACTCTTCGGTGACACCCACGTTCACGGCACCGAGGGCGTGCACTTCTACACCCGGGGCAAGGTCGTCACCTCCCGGTGGCTCGACCCCAGTCACGGGGGCGTCAACCTCGGCTTCCCGACCAACGGGTAGCCTCCAACCCGCGAGGCCCGCGTCCCTCCTGCCGGGGCGCGGGCCTCGCGTACTCTCCGGCTCCGGGTGCCGCGTGTTCACCGGGCCCCGGAGGGCGGGCGCGGGCCGGTAGGCTCCCGGGCAGGTCGGTGGCGACGTCGGGAGGAAACCTCGTGGGCCTCGTGGGCAGGGACAGGCTCCGCCGGGCGCGCCTCGGAGCGCTGCTGGGAGCGAGCGCGCTGGCACTCGCCGCCTGCGCCCAGGCGGGCGCCGCGAGCACGGCGCGGCAGGTGCGCGGCCCCTCGCCCTCCTCCGTGGTGACACCCACCGCGAGCCCGAGCCCGAGGCCGACGCCGACGCCGTCGGCGTCCATCGGCAAGGGCGAGGGCGCGCTCCAGGTGCTCACCTTCGAGGGGTACGTCGAGTACGGCGGGACCAGCTCCCGGGTCAACTGGCTCGCGCCCTTCGAACGGGAGACCGGCTGCGTCGTCAAGCTCGACCGGGTCCGCACGAGCGAGGAGATGGCCGCCAGGTTCGCCACCGGCGCCTACGACGCCGTCTCGCCCGCCCCCGACCTGGCCGGGCTGCTGGTGGCGCAGGGGAAGGTGGCGCCGCTCGACACGGCGCTGGTCGAGGACTACCGGAAGATCCCCAAGCGCCTGCGCGAGCTGCCCGGCCTGCGCGAGGACGGCAGGGTCTACGGCATCCCCTACCTGTGGGGGGTCAACCGGGTGGTCTACGAGGAGGGCAGGCCCGAGGGGCCGTCGGCGCTCTACGGCACGTCTCCCGCGGCGATCAGGAACAGCCCACTGAGCATCGCCGACGCCGCGCTCGCCCTCGGCGGGAACCGTTCCGGGCCGGAGGCCGAGGACCCGTTCCAGCTCACCTCCGCCCAGCTCGACGCCGCCATGAGGCTCCTCGCCGAGGGCGACGGCCCCGACCGGGTCTACTGGGACGACTCGCTCGACCTGGTCAGGGCCCTGTCGGCGGGGCCGGTGCGGATCGCCCAGGCCCTCCCGTACCACCTGGACCTCTTCCGGCGCGCGGGCCGGCCGATGAGGGCGCTGGAGGGGGTGCCGACGACCGGGTGGGTCGACGCGTGGATGCTCGCGGCCAAGCCCGCCAGCCCGAACTGCGCCTACCGGTGGCTGAACTGGATGAGCTCGGCGCCGGCGCAGCGCCCCGCCTCGGCCTGGACCGGGCTCGCCCCGGCCAACCCGGAGGCGTGTGGCGGTCACGCCCGCCGGATGTGTGAGGTGTACCACGTGCGCGACGACCGGTGGCTGCGCGACGTCGTCTTCGCCACCCGCCCGACGCGCGACTGCGGGGGCCGGGGCGGACAGTGCGCCGACTACGCCGAGTGGACGGAGCGCTGGAAGCGGCTCCTGAGGTGACCGGTTCCCCGCGGGTCCGGGCCTGACGGGCCGCTCCCTCCTCCGTTGTGCCCGTGTGGCCGCGCTTTTCGTTGTCTTGATCGCTTTTGGCGATGGATTCGGTGGGAAAATCATGGCCTCTCTATCGACTGGTTGACCAGTCAGTGGGTAGGCTACCCGCCATGAGAATCCTTCTTGTTGGAGCGGGCGGCGTCGGTTCCGCCGTCGTGCCGATCGCCGCACGCCGAGATTTCTTCGAACACATCGTGGTCGCCGACTCCCAACAGGACCGGGCCGCCGCCGTGGTGGCCAGGATCGCGGACCCCCGCTTCAGCGCCATCGGGCTGGACGCCTCAGACCGGGCGGCGGTCGAGGCCGCCCTCGCCGAGCATCGCTGCGACGTGCTCTTCAACGCGGTGGACCCCCGCTTCACCATGTCCCTGTTCGAGGCGGCGCTCAACGCCGGGGCCGGCTACCTCGACATGGCGATGTCGCTGTCGCGGCCCCACCCGCGCAGGCCGTACGAGCTGACCGGGGTGAAGCTCGGCGACGAGCAGTTCGCCCTCGGTGAGGCCTGGCGGCGGAAGGGCGGGCTGGCGCTGGTCGGGATGGGGGTGGAGCCGGGGCTGGCCGACGTGTTCGCGCGCTACGCCGCCGAGCACCTGTTCGAGAGCATCGAGGAGATCGGCATTCGTGACGGCTCCAACCTGGTGGTCGACGGCTACGACTTCGCGCCGACGTTCTCCATCTGGACGACCATCGAGGAGTGCCTCAACCCTCCGGTGATCTGGGAGAACGGCGACTGGCACACCACCGAGCCGTTCAGCGAGCCCGAGATGTTCGACTTCCCCGAGGGGATCGGGCCGGTCGAGTGCGTCAACGTCGAGCACGAGGAGGTGCTCCTCGTGCCCCGCTACATCGACGCCAAGCGGGTGACGTTCAAGTACGGCCTGGGTGAGGAGTTCATCGGGGTCCTGAAGACCCTGCACAAGCTCGGCCTGGACAACGCGGACAAGATCAAGGTGGGCGGCGTCGAGGCCTCACCGCGCGACATGGTCGCGGCCAGCCTCCCCGACCCGGCCACGCTCGGCGACCGGATGCGGGGCAAGACCTGCGCCGGGACCTGGGTGAAGGGCGTGGGCAAGGACGGCGCCCCGCGCGAGGTCTACCTCTACCACGTGGTCGACAACGAGTGGTCGATGCGGGAGTACGGCTGCCAGGCCGTGGTCTGGCAGACGGCCGTGCACCCGGTGGTCGCCCTGGAGCTGCTGGCCACCGGCGCCTGGTCGGGCAGCGGGGTGCTCGGCCCCGAGGCGTTCGACGCGGTGCCCTTCCTGGAGCTGCTCAACGCCTACGGCTCGCCGTGGGGCATGCGCGACGAGAGCACCACGACGCTCCTGTCCGCCTGACGGCTTTCTCGGCTTACTTCGTAAAGGCGGCCCGAGGTTGAGACCGGCGGGATTCGCCCCCGTCAGGCGGCGGTGCGCTCGCCGACCGGCCGCCGGCGCAGCGTGGCGCGCTCAAGCGCGGGCGGGGTGTAGGCCATGTCGAGCCGGCCGACGTCGGTGCCGGGCGCGACGATCGTGTCGATCTCGTCGAGGATCTTGTCGTCGAGGGTGATGCCGGCGCCTTCGAGCAGGTCGTCGAGCTGTTCCATGGTGCGCGGCCCGATGATGGCCGAGGTGACGCCGGGGTGGGCGATCGCGAACGCCATCGCGAGGTGGGTCAGCTTCATTCCGGCCTGTTCGGCGAGCGGGATGAGCCGCTCGACGACCTCGAGGCGGCGTTCGTCGCGGTAGTGCTTGAAGCCGTACCCGGCGCGGTGGGTGTCGGCCTGCCGCCCCTTGCGGAAGCGTCCGGTGAGCATGCCCTGGGCCAGCGGGCTCCAGACGAGCGTTCCCATTCCGTGGCGTTCGGTGACGGGCAGGATCTCGCGCTCGATGCCGCGGTTGAGGATCGAGTAGGTGGGCTGCTCGGTACGGAACCGTTCGAGGCCGCGGCGCTCGGCGGCCCACTGCGCTTCGACGATGTCGGAGGCGGGGAAGCACGACGATCCGATCGCGCGGACCTTGCCGCCGCGCACGAGGTCGGTCAGCGCGGACAGCGTCTCCTCGATGTCGACTGTCGGGTCGGGGCGGTGGACCTGGTAGAGGTCGACGTGGTCGGTCCCCAGGCGGCGCAGCGAGTTCTCGACCTCGGTGATGATCCAGCGCCGCGAGGTGCCGCGCCGGTTCGGGTCGTCACCCATCGGCCCCCACACCTTCGTGGCGAGCACGACGTCGTCGCGGCGGCCCTTGAGCGCCTTGCCGACGATCTCCTCGGACTCGCCCCGCGAGTACATGTCGGCCGTGTCGATGAAGTTGATGCCGGAGTCCAGGGCCTTGTGGATGATGCGGACGGAGTCTTCGTGGTCGGGGTTGCCGATGGCTCCGAACATCATCGCGCCCAGGCAGTAGGGGCTGACCTGGATGCCCGTGCGGCCCAGCGTGCGGTAGTGCATGGCTCTCCTCTGGCGGCGTACCATGGGATAAGCGGAACGGCTTATCACTTAGCCACTATATGGAACACCTTCTCACTTATGCAACCGGAGGTTCTCAGTGAGCGCGGCACCACCTGAGCGGGCCCGTCGCGTACGCGCCGACGCCCGGCGCAACATCGACGCGCTGCTCGACGCGGCCCGGGAGGTCTTCGCCACCTCGGGCGCGGACGCCCCGGTACGCGAGATCGCCGCCAGGGCCGGGGTCGGACTCGCCACCTTCTACCGCCATTTCCCGGAACGCTCCGACCTGATCAGTGCCGTCTTCCGGAACGAGGTCGACGCCTGCGCCGACACCGCGGCCACCCTGGCCACCGAGCACGAGCCGCTTGAGGCCCTCACCCGCTGGCTGCGGCGGTACACCGGGTTCATCGGGACCAAACGCGGGCTCGCCGCGGCCCTGCACTCCGGCAACCCCGCCTACGAACCGCTGCCCGTCTACTTCCAGCAGCGCTTCGAGCCCGCCCTCGGATCGCTGCTCGCCGCCTCGGCCGCCGCCGGTGAGATCCGCGGCGACGTCGAGCCCATGGAGCTCCTGCGCGCGGTGGCCAACCTGTGCCTGCCGGCCGAGGCGGACCTCGCCCATGCCGAGCGCATGGTCGCCCTGCTCATCGACGGACTGCGCTACGGAGCCGGGCCGGGGCCTCGGCCCGCCGTGCCGACGGCGGGCGAGGCCGTGACACGACCCTGACACGGCGAGGACGAGGGCCCTAGGGCTCCGTACGGGTCAGCCGGGCGGCCCGGCTCTCCAGGTAGCGCTGCTCGGGGAGGCTGGTGGTGCGGCGCGCGGCCTCCCGGTACCCGGCGCGGGCGGCCTCGCGGTCACCGGCCGTCTCCAGCAGGTGCGCGCGCACCGCGTGCAGGCGGTGGTGCCCGGCCATCCGCTCGTCGGCCTCCAGGGTCTTGAGCAGGGCGAGCCCGGCCTCCGGGCCCTCCACCATCGCGAGCGCGACGGCGTGGTTGAGCGTGACCATCGGGTTGGGGGCCAGGCGTTCGAGCAGCCGGTAGAGCGCGACGATCTGCGGCCAGTCCGTCTCCTCCGCGCGTACCGCCTCGGCGTGCACCGCGGCGATCGCCGCCTGGAGCTGGTACGGGCCGAGCGGGGCCCGCGCCAGCGCGCCGGTGACGAGCGCCACCCCCTCGGCGATCGACGTCCCGCTCCACAGGCTCCGGTCCTGCTCGGCGAGCGGGATGAGCGTGCCGCCGGGGCCGGTGCGCGCCGGACGCCGGGCGTCGGTGAGCACCATGAGGGCGAGCAGCCCGGTCACCTCGCCGTCGCCGGGCAGCAGCCCGTGCACCGCGCGGGTGAGCCTGATCGCCTCGCCGGTCAGCTCGCGGCGCTGCAGGTCCGGGCCCGAGGTGGCCGTGTAGCCCTCGTTGAAGATGAGGTAGAGCACGTGCAGGACCACTCGCAGCCGCTCGGCCCGTTCGGGCTCGGGGGGCGGCGCGAAGGGGATGCCCGTGCTCCTGATCCGCTGCTTGGTCCGGCTGATGCGCTGGGCCATGGTCGCCTCGGGGACGAGGAAGGCGCGGGCGATCTGCGCGGTGGTGAGGCCGCCGACGGCCCGCAGGGTGAGCGCGATCTGCGAGGCGGGGGTGAGGGCGGGGTGGCAGCACAGGAACAGCAGGGTCAGGGTGTCGTCCTGCCCGCCGGTGGGCTCGGCGTCGGCGGCGGGCGACAGGAACTCGTCGGCGGGCGCCCGCGCCGCGAGCATGCTCTCCCTGCGGTTGCGCGCGTACTCGCTGCGCAGCTCGTCGGTGAGCCTGCGGGTGGCGACCGTGATCAGCCAGCCTCGGGGGTTGTCCGGTGTGCCCTGCTCTGGCCACTGCAGGGTGGCGGCCAGCAGCGCCTCCTGTACGGCGTCCTCGCACGCGTCGAAGTGGCCGTGGCGCCGGACGAGCGCGCCGAGGACCTGCGGCGCCAGCTCGCGCAGCAGGTCCTCGGCCTTGGTGGGAGCGGTCACGCCTCGATGCCGGTCCCGTCCATGATCGGCCGTAGCTCCATCGCGCACAGCCGGGCGTCCGGCCAGCGCGCGGCGATCTCGACCGCCCGCTCGGGGGTCTCGCAGTCGATCACGCAGTATCCGGCGAGGTGCTCCTTGGCCTCCAGGAACGGGCCGTCGGTGGTCGCGGGGGCGCCGTCACGCACCTTCACGGTCTTGGTCTGCGAGGGATCGGCCAGCGCCTGCCCGCCGACCCACTCCCCGGAGTCGGTGAGCTCCTTCATGATGGCCCCGGCCTCGCCCATCAGGCCTTCGATCTCCTCTTTGGAGAGGGCCTCCCAGATCGCGGGGTTGCTGTAGATGAGCAGCATGTACTTCACGGTCTCGCTCCTCGTGCTCGCGGCGCCCGGTTCCGGCGCCTCTCACAGGCATGTCGGAGCGGGGGACCCGGTCTCGACATCCGTCCGTGCGGAATGGAGAGAAACTACCGGACCGGTTCCGGTGGCCGGTGCGGGGCTCTCGGGCCCGCACCGGCCGTACGAGGGGCTTGGCTCGGAGGGGGCGGACGATGCCGGTCCGCACCGGCTGTGCAGGTTCGGAAGGCGGGTTCAGAAGAAGGCCACGCGCCGGGGCAGGGAGCGGGTGTCGTCCTGCTGCGGCAGCAGCGCGTCGGCGCACTCCGGGCAGGCGAAGAGGGCGGTGCCGTCGGGAAGGCGGCCGATCCTGATCCGCGGGCGGGGCCACTTCTTGTGGCAGGCCACGCAGGCGTCGCCCTCACGCTGGGTGCGGGTCAGCCCCTCGGGATCGAAGGTCATCGTGACGTGTGCCGTTCTGGGCGGCCCCCAGTTCATCTACATACCTCCGGCGTGGAGACTCCTTGTTTTCTCCCGTGGCTCGGCCGCGGGGAGGACGTCGACACGTTTCCTGTCTTGATCGCGCACTTTCATATCGGAACCGTTATAACGCGGTCACGACCCGTGATCGCTGTGGCGGATGTCAAGCGGTGGTTAAATCACGGCCTACATGCGGGCCGCATAACGGCAAAAGGGACACTCAGCATCAAGCCGGGTGCCCCTTTTGGTGCCTTCTAAACGATCAGACCTCGTTCACGGCCTTCTCCAGGATCGCGAGGCCCTCCTCCAGGAGGTGGTCGGGGATGACGAGCGGCGGCAGGAAGCGCAGCACGTTGCCGTAGGTGCCCGCGGTCAGCACGACCAGGCCCTCGGCGTGGCACCTCCTGGCGATCTCGCCCGCCGCCGTGGGGTGCGGCTCCCGGGTGCCGGGGACGACCAGCTCGATGGCGATCATGGCGCCCCTGCCGCGTACGTCGCCGATCACCGGGTTCCTCTCGGCCAGCGCGCGCAGCCGGGGGAGCATGGTCTCGCCGATGCGGCGGGCCTTCCCGGTCAGGTCGTCGGCCTCGATGGTCTCCAGCACGCCCAGCGCCGCCTCGCAGGCGAGCGGGTTGCCGCCGTAGGTGCCGCCCAGCCCGCCCACGTGAACTCTGTCGAGGATCTCGGCGCGGCCGGTGACGGCGGCGAGCGGCAGGCCGCCCGCGATGCCCTTGGCGGTGACGATGATGTCGGGCACGATGCCCTCGTCCTCGCAGGCGAACAGGTGGCCGGTACGGGAGAAGCCGGTCTGGACCTCGTCGGCGACGAAGACGATGCCGTTGGCGCGGCAGAACTCCAGGATCCTCGGCAGGAAGCCCCTGGCGGGCTCGATGAAGCCGCCCTCGCCCGCGATCGGCTCGATCACCACGGCGGCGACGTTCTCGGCGCCGATCTCCTTGGTGATCTGGTCGATCGCCTGGGCGGCGGCCTCCTCGGCGCAGTTCTCCGGGCCGGTGGGCCAGCGGAACGGGTAGGCCAGCGGCACCCGGTAGACCTCTGGGGCGAACGGTCCGAAGCCGTGCTTGTACGGCATGTTCTTGGCCGTCAGCGTCATCGTCAGCAGGGTCCGGCCGTGGTAGCCGTGCTCGAAGACGACGACCGCCTGGCGGCCGGTGGCGTGCCGGGCGACCTTGACCGCGTTCTCCACGGCCTCTGCGCCGCTGTTGAGCAGGAAGGTGCGCTTCTCGTGGTCGCCGGGGGTGATCTCGTTGAGTCTCTCGGCGACCCGCACGTACGACTCGTACGGGGTGACCATGAAGCAGGTGTGGGTGAAGTCGGCGACCTGCCTGCTCACCCGTTCGACGACGCGCGGGGCGGAGTTGCCGACACCGGTCACCGCGATGCCGGACCCGAAGTCGATCAGCGAGTTGCCGTCGGCGTCGACCACGACACCGCCTCCGGCGCGCGTCACGAAGACGGGCAGCGTGGTGCCGATGCCCGGCGGTACGGCGGCCTGTTTGCGCGCGAGCAGCTCGCGGGATCGGGGGCCGGGGATCTCGGTGACGAGGCGGCGTTCCTGCGGAAGCGAGGGGCCGCCCTCGGTGACGGTGCTCATGATGTGAAGCTATGTCGCGAATGCCGGTGTGCCGATGATGCACTATGGCAAAATTGTCAGGGGCTGAATAGACATAACGTATAAAACGGGGGGTGGGGGTGGCGCCGAAGCTGAGTACCGTCGTGCGGCGGGCGCCGCTCGGGCTCGTCGTCCTCGCCGGGCGGGAGGCGCTCGACCGGCCGGTGCGCTGGGTGGCGGTCAGCGAGCTGGAGGATCCCACCCCGTTCCTTGAGGGCGGCGAGCTGGTCCTGACCACCGGCATGCGCCTGGACGCCCGCAACGCCGGTCCCTACGTCGAGCGCCTGGTCGCCAGGGGGGTCGCCGGGCTCGGGTTCGGGGTGGGGCTCGGGCACGAGACGATCCCCGGGGCGCTGGTCGAGGCCGCCGCGCGGGCCGGGCTGCCGCTGGTCGAGGTGCCGCGCGACACCCCGTTCGTCGCCATCGGCAAGACGGTCAGCGAGCTGATCGCCGCCGAGCAGTATGACGAGCTCAGCAGGGCCTTCGCCGCCCAGGGCCGCCTCACCCGCGCCGCGCTGCGCCCTGAGGGCCCCCGCGCGGTGATCGACCGGCTGGCCCGCGAACTGGGCGGCTGGGCGATTCTGCTCGACGAGGCGGGGACCGTACGGCACCTGGCGGGCAGGGGCGCGGCGACGGCCGCCGGGGACCTCGGCCCCGAGCTGGAGCGGCTGAGAAGGATCACGAGCCGGGGCGCCCCCGCGAGCGTGGCCCTCTCCTCGCCCGAGGAGCACGTCATCGTGCGCCCGCTCGGGGCCCGCCGGGTCAGGGGGTTCCTCGCCGTCGGCATCGGCCGGGCCTTCACCCCGGTCGCGCACACCGTGGTCAGCGCCGCCGCGTCCCTGCTGACGCTCGCCGTCGAGCACGGCGGGGAGCACCTGGCCGCCGAGCGCCGGGTCCGCTCCGCGGTGCTGCGGCTGCTGCTGGCCGGGCAGGTGGAGGCCGGGTGCGAGACGCTGGAGCGGCTGGGGGAGCGGCTCGACGGCGAACCGCTGGTGGCGGTCGCCTGCGCCGGTGAGCCGGAGGCGGTGCTGGAGGCCGCCGGGGGCGAGTTCGCGGCGGCCGACGGCGACAGGGTGGTCCTGCTGGTCCCGGTCTCGCGGGCCGGTGCCGTGGCCGAGGCGCTCGGCGAGCACGGCCCGGTCGGGGTCGGCGACCCGGCGGATCTCGGTGACCTGCGCGCGGGGCTCGACCAGGCCGACCGGGCGCTCGCCGCGGCCAGGCGCGGCACCGCGCGGGTGGTGCGCTTCGCCGACCTGGCCGGTCAGGGGCTGCTCTCCCTGCTCGCCCCCGACGTGGCGGAGGCGTTCTCCTCCGCGCTGCTCGCCCCGCTCAGGGCGTACGGCTCGCGCGCGGACCTGCTGGGGTCCCTGCGCGCCTACCTCGACTGCAACGGCCACTGGGACGCGGCGGCGCAGCGGCTCGGGGTGCACCGCCACACCCTGCGCTACCGCATGCGCCGGGTCGCGGAGCTGGTCGGCCGCGACCTTGAGGACCCCGCGGTCCGTGCCGAACTCTGGGTCGCCCTGGCCGTCGCCAAATGACGTCCGGCGGTGATCAGAGGTTCTGCCGGGAGCCGGAGACCGTCTTCGGGGCCGGTGGCCGCCGTCAGGGCCGGTGGCGGTCGACGACCAGGTAGCGGGAGATGACGGCGTAGGTGACCGTCTCGTAGGTGCCGCTGTCGCGCAGGTGCCCGGCACGTTCCAGGCTGATCGCGCCCTGCGCGGCGGCCCACACGGCGTCGGCGATCTTCCTGGGCTGGGTGGGGACGATGTACCCGGCCGAGATGCAGTCGGCGATCACCCGGTCGATGATGTTCAGCGCCGCGCGGGCGAGGGTCCTGGCCCGCTCGCTCGGCACGAAGCCGGGGATCGCGCGCTCGAACATCAGCGCGTAGTAGCCGGGCTCGTCCAGCGCGGCCTCCCGGTAGACGGGTCCCAGCGCGATGAGGTGCTCCAGGGCGTCCCTGCGCGAGGGCACGGCCTCCAGGCGACGCCGGAAGCGCTCGAAGCCTTCCAGGTACAGCGCCTCGGCCAGGCCCTCCTTGCTGCCGAACATGGTGTAGATGACGGTCGTCGAGCATCCCGCCTCGGTGGCGATGCGGCGCATCGACAGGCTCTCCGGCCCGATGGTGACCAGCAGCTGGCTGGCGACGTCGAGCAGCCTGGTGCGAAGCTCGTCCTGAGATGCCCGCTCACCGACCAGGTAGGCACCCTGAAGGCCGCGCGGCGCCGAGGAGGTCATGCGCCCACGCCCTTCCAGTCTCATCGTCCAACCGGTGACTTAGCCAGGGTGAAGATCATTCAAACCGGCCCCTTGTAAGGAATATCCCTGAATACCCCTGTTTTCGTTACAGGGCGGGGATGGAAGGGTTTTATGCGGAACGGCGTACCGATTTGGGGCTGTTGTGCGAAGTGGAGTAAGGCCGCTCCCGCGCCGGTGACATAGCGTCGGGGTATGGACGTGCGCCCCTTCTGGCTCGCCGGACGCCCCGCCACGGGCGAGGCCGAGCTCACCGTGACCAACCCGCACGACGGCCGCGTCGTCGCCGTCTGCTCCGTGCCGACCGACGGCCAGGTCGAGGAGGCCGTCGCCGCCGCCGCGGCCGTACGGAAACAGGCGGCCGCGCTCCCGATCCACGTGCGGGCCGAGGCCCTCGCGCACGTCTCGCGCCGCCTGGCCGAGCGCGCCGACGAGATCGCCGCTCTGATCACCGCGGAGAACGGCAAGCCGATCTTCTGGGCCCGCGGCGAGGTCGGCCGCGCGGTCTCCACCTTCAGGTTCGCGGCCGAGGAGACCCGCCGCCTCGGCGGCGAGACCGTGCGCCTGGACACCGAGGCCGCCTCCGCGGGCCGCCTCGCCTACGTCTCCCGGGTCCCGCACGGCCCGATCCTGGGCATCAGCCCGTTCAACTTCCCGCTCAACCTGGTGGCGCACAAGGTGGCCCCCGCCATCGCCGTCGGCGCCCCGATCGTCCTCAAGCCCGCCCCGGCGACCCCGGTCTCCTCGCTGGTCCTGGGCGAGATCCTGGCCGAGACCGACCTGCCGGAGGGCATGTTCTCCGTGCTGCCCGTGCCCAACGACCGCGCCGCCGCGCTGGTCGAGGACCCGCGCCTGCCGGTCGTCTCCTTCACGGGCTCCGCGCCCGTGGGGTACGCGATCATCGACCGCGTCCCGCGCAAGCACGTGACCCTGGAGCTCGGCGGCAACGCCGCCGCGGTCGTGCTCGCCGACGCCGACCTCGACTGGGCCGCCTCGCGGATCGCGCTGTTCTCCAACTACCAGGCCGGTCAGAGCTGCATCGCCGTCCAGCGGGTGATCGTCGAGGCGTCGGTCCACGACGACTTCGTGGCCAGGCTCGTCCCGGCCGTCGAGGCCCTGGTCACCGGCGACCCCGCCGACGAGAAGACGCAGGTCGGCCCGCTCGTGTCGGCCGAGGCCGCCGAGCGCGTGGAGGAGTGGGTCGGCGAGGCCGTCGCGGCGGGCGCCCGGCTGCTGACCGGCGGCACCCGCGACGGCGCCACGTTCGCGCCGACCGTGCTCGCCGACGTACCGGCCGACGCCAAGGTCTGCCGCGAGGAGGTCTTCGGCCCCGTGATGGTCGTCCAGAAGGTGTCCGGCGTGGACGAGGCGTTCGCCGCGGTGAACGACTCCAGGTACGGGCTGCAGGCCGGGGTGTTCACCCGCAGCCTCGACAACGCCTTCCGGGCCAACCGGGAGCTTGAGGTCGGCGGTGTGATCATCGGTGACGTGCCGTCGTACCGTGCCGACCAGATGCCCTACGGGGGGGTCAAGGACTCGGGCGTCGGGCGTGAGGGCCTCCGCTCGGCCATCGCCGACTTCACCTACGAGAAGGTCATGGTCCTCACCGGCCTGACCCTCTGAGCCCGGACCGGCCGCGCCTTCGCGCCGGGGTCACGACGCGGAGGCGGTGGCGTAGAGGGCCTTGGCGGAGTCGCCGAAGTAGGGGCCGTACATGGTCCGGCGGTCGTCGCTGTACTTGAAACTGCTGACCGAGACGATCGTGCCCCGGCCGGTGGAGGCGTCGAAGCCGCTCAGCCAGGGGCCCCCGCTGGATCCGGCGGTCATGTCGCAGCGCATGCCCTGGTCGCCGGTCTGCTCGTTCGGGTCGTCGCGGAGCGGGCCCGCGCAGTAGACCAGGTGCTCGCCGTCGTAGGGCGTGTCGGCGGGGAAGCCGAAGCCGCTGGCGAGGCGCCCCCGGGGAGCGCCGAAGGCGATGTCCTGGCCGCCGACGACGTCGCCGAGGTGCCTGCCGCCGCTGGTGTTGACCGCGACCATGCCGATGTCGTGGCTGTCGTCGCCCTCGCGCGACCAGGGTCCCGCGACGAACATGCGGCGCGCGGTGTACTGCCCGTACGGGCGCCGTCCCTGGCTGTAGCCGGGGACGAAGGTCCAGTTGTCGGCCCAGGCGCCGCTGCCGTCCTTGACGCAGTGCCCGGCGGTCACCACCAGGTCCTTGCTGGCGCTCCTGACCGAGCTCGCCGAGCACACGAAGTCGCTGCCCTTGATGGTGAGGAACACCCGCCCCGTGGTGCGTGCCACCGCCCCGCCGGAGATCCAGCGGGCGCCCGCGGTGCGGGACGGGACGCCGTGCGGGCTCCGGCGGGGGGCCGCCACCCCCTGCCCGGCGGCGGAGAGCCGCCTGAGCACCCCGGTGGCCCTGGCGAGCCGGTCGACGGGGAGCGCCGAGGCCATCCGGCGGGGGGTCCAGTAACCGAGCACGCGTTCCCGCTCCGACGCGGTGGGAGCGGTCGCGTGCTCGACGACGTCCGGCACGCCGGACGTGGCTTCGTAGGGGATTCGGGGGAATGGTGTGATCAGGGTTGTCGCGGCCCGCTGCCCGGACTCGGTGGCCGTCTGCCGGGTGGCCGTCGCGCCGGTCGTCGGGGCGCTCAGCAACCCGGCGACGAGCGGGGCGGCCGCAAGCAGGGGGAGGCTTGAGGTCATGAGACCCGAGTTTGCACTACGAGGGGTGTTCTTGTGATTACTTCTGGTGAATATCAGGGGGTGTCGGTGGTCTGGGCCGCCTCGTAGACGGCCTGCGCCTCGGTCCCGAAGTAGGGGCCGAACATCCATCCGGCGGCGAAGCCGTACTTGAAGCTGTTCACCGAGTTCAGGGTGCCCAGGCCGGTGCGCTCGTTGAAGGTGAGGAACCAGGGGCCGCCGCTCGACCCGCCGGTCATGTCGCAGTTCAGCCCGATGTCGCGGGACATCAGGAAGTCGTCGAACGCGCGCCCGGCGCAGTAGACCAGCTTGGAACCGTCATATGGGCTGGCCGCCGGGTAGCCGAACGAGTGCATCTGCTGGCGGCGCCCCTGGTTGAAGGAGACGCCCTGGCCGCCGACCACGTCGGTCAGCGACTTCCCGTTCAGCGGGGCCACCACGGCCGAGGCCACGTCGTAGTTGACGTCCTCGGTGTTGTTCCACTGCGGGGTGGTGTAGAGGGTGGTCGCCACCCACGTGCCGTACGGCCGGTTGCCGTTCTGGTAGCCCGGCACGAACACCCAGTTGCTGTGGAAGGCGCCGCCCATCCTCACGCAGTGCCCCGCTGTGATCACGGTGCTGCTGTTCTCGCTGGTCACCGCGCTCGCCGAGCATGAGGCGTTGCGGCCCTGGTAGGTGAAGAACACCCGGCCCGCGGTCTTGACGATCGCCCCGCCGCGGGTCCACGCCGCGCCGGTGGAGGAGCGGGCCGCCGCCGAGCCCTTGGTGGCCGTGACGGTGTCGCCGTCGGGCTCGGTCGCGGGGACGGAGACGGGGTCGGCCGCGGTCTGGGCCGCGATCGCCCCGGCGGTGAGCCGGGCGCCGTCCTTCTCAGGGACGAGGGCGGCGAGCGGCTTGGCCGCCTCCATCTTCGCCTCGGTCCAGTAGCGCTGGACGGTCTGCTGCTCCTTCTTGGTGTCGGCCGCCTCCTTCTCGACCGGCTCCTTCCCGGCCGGATCGGGAACGGCTCGCGCCGGGGTGACGCCGCCCCCGTTCGGGCCCGCTGTGCTCGCCGGTGCGCCCGCGGTGGTGTCCGCCGCGGTGTTCGCGGTGGTCGCGGTGGTGTTCGCCGTGGCGCCGTGCGCGATCGTCGCGGGGAGCAGGGTGCTTCCCGCGATGGCGGTGAGAATGGGGACGAGCCGTGCCGTGCGCCGCATATGTACCTCCCGAGGGCCTGTTGCTGTTCCGGGAAGCTAGTGCGCTCTACGCACGCATTTCTCAGGCTTTACAACTATTGATATGACTAAATTCGGACTTAAATGCCGCCTTTTATCGCGTGTTTCACGGCTAACAGATTTTCGCGGTGATCCGGCATGATCCAGACCGATCCGGCCGCGCCAGCCCTCGTACGGCCTTGTACGCCCTCGTACGGCCGATTCGACAGCGTGGTCCGAGCCGGGAGAATGGGGCGGTGCAGCCAGACACCGTCCGTTCCGTCGTCCTGCTCGGCTCGACCGGGTCCATCGGGACCCAGTCCCTCGACGTCATCGCCCGCAACCCCGGCAGGTTCCGGGTGGCCGCGCTGGCCGCCTACGGCGGCCGGATCGACCTGCTGGCCAGGCAGGCGGCCGAGTTCCGGCCCGACGTGGTCGCCGTCGCCGACCCCTCCGCGGTGCCGGAGCTGCGCGAGGCCCTCGCCGCGCACGGGGCGGGCGCGCGGGTGCTGGCCGGGCCCGAGGGGGTGGCGGAGGCCGCCGCCTGGCCCGCCGACGTCGTCCTCAACGGCATCACCGGGGCGCTGGGGCTGACCTCCACCCTGGCCGCGCTGGAGGCGGGCCGGACGCTCGCGCTCGCCAACAAGGAGTCGCTGATCGTCGGCGGGCCGCTTGTGAAGCGCCTGGCCAAGCCCGGCCAGCTGATCCCGGTCGACTCCGAGCACGCCGCGCTGGCCCAGTGCCTGTGGGCCGCGGGGCCCACCGGGCCCGACGCCTCCGCCGTGCGCCGCCTGGTCGTCACCGCGAGCGGCGGGCCCTTCCGCGGCAGGTCGCGAGCGGACCTCGCGGACGTCACCCCCGAGCAGGCCCTCGCCCACCCCACCTGGTCGATGGGGCCGGTCATCACGGTGAATTCCGCCACACTCGTCAACAAGGGCCTGGAGGTCATCGAGGCCCACCTGCTCTTCGACATCGGCTTCGACCGCATCGAGGTCGTCGTCCACCCGCAGTCGGTCATCCACTCGATGGTCGAGTTCGTCGACGGCTCGACCATTGCCCAGGCCAGCCCGCCGGACATGCGCCTGCCCATCGCGCTCGCCCTCGGCTGGCCCGAACGGGTCGCCGACGCCTCCCCGGCGGTCGACTGGACCACCGCCCACACCTGGACGTTCGAGCCGCTCGACGACGGGGCGTTCCCCGCCGTCGCGCTGGCCCGGCACGTCGGCGAGGCCGGAGGCACGGCCCCGGCCGTCTACAACGCCGCCAACGAGGTCTGCGTCGAGGCCTTCATGGCCGGGCGCCTCCCCTTCCTCGGCATCGTCGACACCGTGGCGGCGGTGGTCTCCGAACACACCGTGACGGGGGCCGGTTCGGTCGCCGAGGTGCTCGACGCCGACTCCTGGGCACGGATACGGGCACGGGAGTTCACCGGGACTGCCTAGACTGGTGAGCGTCGTCGACTCTTCAAGGGCTGAAAATGACTTCTGTTGCTCTCGGAATCCCGTCCGTAAGGACCAGGCCGATCGCCGAGCGACGCGTATCCCGTCAGATCATGGTCGGTTCCGTCCCCGTGGGCGGGGACGCGCCGGTCTCCGTCCAGTCGATGACCACCACGGTCACCGCCGATGTCAACGCGACGCTCCAGCAGATCGCCGAGCTGACCGCCTCGGGCTGCCAGATCGTCAGGGTCGCCGTCCCCTCCCAGGACGACGCCGACGCGTTGCCGATCATCGCCAGGAAGTCGCAGATCCCGGTGATCGCCGACATCCACTTCCAGCCGAAGTACGTCTTCGCCGCGATCGAGGCGGGCTGCGCGGCGGTCCGGGTCAATCCCGGCAACATCAAGAAATTCGATGACAAGGTCGGTGAGATCGCCCGCGCCGCCGCCGAGCGCGGCGTGCCGATCCGGATCGGCGTCAACGCCGGATCGCTCGACCCCCGCCTGCTGCAGAAGTACGGCAAGGCCACCCCCGAGGCGCTGGTGGAGTCGGCGCTCTGGGAGTGCTCGCTCTTCGAGGAGCACGGCTTCCGCGACATCAAGATCTCCGTCAAGCACAACGACCCGGTCGTGATGGTGCAGGCCTACCGCCTGCTCGCCGCCCGGTGCGACTACCCGCTCCACCTCGGCGTCACCGAGGCGGGCCCGGCCTTCCAGGGCACGATCAAGTCCGCGGTCGCGTTCGGCGCCCTGCTCGCCGAGGGCATCGGCGACACCATCCGCGTGTCGCTGTCCGCCCCTCCGGTCGAGGAGGTCAAGGTCGGCAACCAGATCCTGGAGTCGCTCAACCTGCGCGAGCGCGGCCTGGAGATCGTCTCCTGCCCCTCCTGCGGGCGCGCCCAGGTCGACGTCTACACCCTGGCCGAGCAGGTCCAGGCGGGGCTCGAAGGGCTGAAGGTCCCGCTGCGCGTCGCGGTGATGGGCTGCGTCGTGAACGGTCCCGGCGAGGCCCGCGAGGCCGACCTCGGCGTCGCGAGCGGCAACGGCAAGGGCCAGATCTTCGTCAAGGGCCAGGTCATCAAGACCGTCCCCGAGTCGCAGATCGTGGAGACCCTGATCGAGGAGGCCCTGCGCCTCGCCGAGGAGATGGGCGTGGAGGTCGACCTCGACGACGACACCCCCGGGCCCCAGGTCGTCGTCGGCTAGCCGCCGCCCGGCCGGAGAGTTTCCGCCGCCCGTCCCCCGGATCGCACCGCGCCGGGGGGCGGGCGGTTTCGTGTGCCCGTACGACGGCCCTCCCCGCGGCCATCCGTCGCCTGACCTCATGTCATTACAGTTAGCAATGATCTGACTACACTTTGCTAGCCGTTCGGCTGTGTTCCGGATGATCGCGCCGCCCCCGGGAGACCATCGCCTCTGCCGTACGAGTAGGGGGACCACACAGTGAAGAAGAGGGTCGTCGGGATCGCCGCGAGCATCGCGATGCTGACCGTGGCGGTGGGGGTGCCGCAGGGGGCGGTGGCCCAGGAGAGACGGGAGAGGGAGGTGCTGGCCTGGGGGCCCTGCGAGGGCGGGGCCGCGGTGACCGGGGCGGCGTCCGCTCCCGCCGGACGGGTGGACAACCCGATGGAGTGCGCCACCCTGAGGGTGCCGCTCGACTACGCCAACCCGTCCCAGACCATCACCATCGCCCTGAACCGGATCAGGGGAAGGGCCACCCACGACCGTCTCGGCGCGCTGCTGGTCAACCCCGGCGGTCCGGGGGCGTCCGGCCGTGACCTGGTCAAGGGCGTCGCGGCGGGGCTTCCCGACGGCCTGGCCGACCGGTTCGACGTGGTCGGCTTCGACCCGCGCGGGGTGGGGGCGAGCGAGCCCGCGCTGAGGTGCGTCGATCCGAAGAAGTACTACGAGGCGCCCCGCCCCGACCAGGTGCCGGTCACCCGGCACGACGAGAGCGTGCTGATCGGCCGGGCCCGCAAGTACGCCCAGGCGTGCGGCGAGCGGTGGAGCTGGATGCTGCCGCACATGACCACCGAGAACTCCGCCAGGGACATGGACCTGATCAGGGAGGCCCTCGGCGAGCCGAAGATCAGCTTCCTGGGTTACTCGTACGGGACCTACCTCGGCGCGGTGTACGCGACGCTCTTCCCCGACCGGCTCAAGCGGCTCGTCCTGGACAGCGTGGTCGATCCGCGCGGCATCTGGTACCGCTCGAACCTCGACCAGAGCATCGCCTTCCAGGACAGGCACGAGGACTTCCTGAAGTGGATCGCCCGCCACAACCCGGTCTACCGGCTCGGCGCCACCGAGAAGGCGGTCTCCTTCGCCTGGGACGCCATGCGGGACCGGCTGGGCGACCGTCCGGCGGGAGGGGTGGTCGGCCCGAGCGAGCTGGACGACGTCTACACCCTGGGCGGCTACTCCGACGCCGTCTGGCCGCAGCTGGCCAAGGCCTTCTCCGCCTACGTCAAGAAGGGCGAGGCGACCCCCCTGGTCAACACCTACCGCAAGCACGCGGTGAACGACGCCAAGGACGAGAACAGCTACGCGGTCTACCTCGCAGTGCAGTGCCGCGACGCCGCCTGGCCGCGCGACTGGGCGCGCTGGCGGACCGACATGACCAGGGCCAACGCCAGGGCGCCCTTCCTCACCTGGCCCAACGCCTGGTACAACGCGCCGTGCGCGTTCTGGCCCCAGCCGGCCGGGACTCCCGTGCGGATCCACGACGACGCCAAGCTGCCGCCGGTCCTGCTCATCCAGGGGCAGCGCGACGCCGCCACCCCGTACGCCGGGGCGGTGCGGATGCGCGCCCTGTTCCACCGCTCCCGGCTGCTGGCCGTGCCGGGCGGCAACCACGGGGTCGCGCTCAACGGGAACGCCTGCGTCGACCGGCGCCTGGCCGCCTACCTCAGGGACGGCACCCTCCCCGGCGACCGCCAGACCTCCGACGCCCCGGACGCCCGGTGCCCGGGAGTCCCGGCGCCCGTACCGGTGACCGCCCCCGCGACCGTCCGCGTACCCGCCGGGCACACGACGGAAAGAGGCGGTCAAAGCAGGTAGATGAGAGGCTCTGTGTTGGTTCCTGCCAAATTCGAGGGGGTCGCGTAGGCTGAGCACGTGATGCTGCGCACAACGGCGTCGCGCGTGCTCGACGACAACGATCGAGACGAGGTCCTGGCGCTTCTCGACACCGACCCCGTCGGCAATGTCTTCGTCGCCTCCAGGGTCCGTTCGGTCGGGCTCAATCCGGCCAGGCTCGGTGGCCAGATGTGGGGGTTCGGGCCGCGCGGCGGCCTGACCTCCATCTGTTACGCCGGGGCGAACCTGGTTCCGGTCAACGCCGGTACGGACGCCGTCTACGCCTTCGCCGATCGCGCGCGCAAGCAGGGCCGCCGCTGCTCCTCGATCGTCGGCCCGGCGGACGCGGTGGAGGTGCTCTGGGAGCGGCTGGAGCCGTACTGGGGGGCCGCCCGCGCGATCCGCTGGGCCCAGCCGGTCATGGTGATCGCCGAGCCGTCACCCGTCCCCGCCGACCCGCTGGTGCGGCGCGTCCGGCCCGACGAGTTCGAGATCCTGCTTCCGGCCTGCGTGGCGATGTTCACCGAGGAGGTGGGCGTCTCCCCGGAGGCCGGGGACGGCGGCGCCCTCTACCGGTCCAGGGTCGCCGAGCTGATCAGGATCGGCAGGTCCTACGCCCGCATCGAGGGCGGCAGGGTCGTCTTCAAGGCCGAGATCGGCGCGGTGACGCCGCACGCCTGCCAGATCCAGGGCGTCTGGGTCCACCCCGACCTGCGCGGCCGGGGCCACGCGGTGGCGGGGATGGCCGCGGTGGTCAAGCACGCGCTCGACTACTTCGCGCCGGTGGTCTCGCTGTACGTCAACGACTACAACGCCCCCGCCAGGGCCGCCTACCGCCGGGCCGGTTTCGTCGAGGTCGGCACGTTCATGTCCGTGCTCTTCTGAGTTTTTTGTGATCAGGCTCAGGGGCTGCGGACCAGCCGGGTCATGAGGTGCTCCAGTTCCGTCTCCGGGTCCGCGGTGAGGCCGGCGTGGACCGGGCCGGTCTGCACGATCGTGCTGCGCGGGGCGGTCAGCCAGCGGAAGCGGCTGCCCAGCGGCTCCTTGGTCAGCGGCCCCGAGTCGCTGTCGCAGGAAAGCCGGTAGGCGCCGAGCGCGTGCCGTACCCCGTCGAGGTCCACGCCGGTGTCGAGGGCGCGCAGGCGTGCCTCGTCGAGCTCCACGCGGGCGCACAGGTAGCCGCGGGGCTGGCAGTAGAGCAGCACGCCCGCGTTGATCAGCTCGCCGCGCTCCACGCGGGGGATGACCCGGATGATCGCGTACTCGTAGACGTCCTTCACCGGTTGTCCTTCCAGAACGCGCCCACCGAGCCGGTCTTCCTCTCCTGGTCCTGCGGGGGCTCCTGGCCCGGCGGCCGGAGCAGCCAGGTGCGCGGCCCCTGGGCCCGCGCCAGCAGGTGGTCGACGTACGCCTGCCGCACGGCCTGCGCCCCGTCGAACCCCGGCTCGTCCTCCAGCCACTCGTCAGGGACCTCGTCCACCACCCCGTCGAGCAGGTCTCTGGTGATCATCTCGCTGAGCTCGGCGTCGGCCTCGGGAACCCGGGTGGCGAAGGGGGCCATCACGTGGTCGCCCGCGTCGAAGTCACGCGACGGGTTGGCCGAGGGCCAGTTGTGGTGGAACCAGAGCGCGGCGCCGTGGTCGATCAGCCAGGTGTCGCCGTGCCACAGGAGCAGGTTCGGGTTGCGCCAGCTGCGGTCGACGTTGTGGATCAGCGCGTCGAACCAGAGCAGGCGGGAGGCGAACCCGGGCTCGGGGGGCCAGGCCAGCGGCTCGAAGCCCAGCGCGCCCGGCAGGAAGTCGACCGCCAGGTTGTTGCCCTCGCTGGCCTTGAGCAGGTCCTGGATCTCCTCGTCGGGCTCGCGGGCGCCGAGCTGCGGATCGACGTCGATCACCTTCAGCTCGGGCGTGCGGAATCCCAGGCGCCTGGCCAGCCCGGCGGACACGATCTCCGCGACCAGCACCCGGCGCCCCTGCCCGGCACCGCGGAACTTCACGACGTGGGTGCCGAGGTCGTCCGCCTCCATGATCCCGGGCAGCGAGCCGCCCTCACGCAGAGGCGTCACGTAACGGGTGGCTTTGATCGCTTCAAGCACCTCGCCAGGCTACCGGGTTGATACCCGTAAGAGGTGGCCGTCCCTTCTGTCCGGGCACTCTGTCCGTCCACGCGACGGAGGCGGACCGCCGGGTGGCCGGTGTGCCCGGTTCTCTTTCCCTGTCATGAGGTGGGTTCCATGGTCGGAGCGGGTGGGGAGGGCGGTTGTGGATTCGGGGGATGTGTTGTGTCTTGCCCTGACCTGAGCATCACATGAGTGTCACGGTGAGGAAGACAAGACCTTCCTTCCCGTTGACTGTCGGCGATGCTTCTTCTTGAGTGAGAAGGGTGGCGGCGAGGGGAGGCTCGCGTGCCGTATGCGCAGCCGCTCAAAACGGGGGATCCGGCGGGGCTCGGTGAGTACGAGATCATCGGGCGTCTCGGAGAGGGTGGGCAGGGGGTGGTCTACGTCGGGGTGCGCCCCGACACCGGCTCCGAGCCCTACGCGGTCAAGCTTCTGCACGGTTCGGTGGGGGAGGATCCCGACGTCTTCCTGCGCGAGGTCGAGCTGGCGAAGCAGGTGGCCCGGTTCTGCACGGCCCAGGTGATCGACGCCGGGCTGGACGGCGACCGGCCCTACATCGTCAGCGAGTACGTCGACGGCCCGTCGCTGCACCGCGAGGTCGCGGTCAGCGGGCCCCGCGAGGGAGGCAGGCTGGAGCGCCTGGCCATCGGCACGGCCACCGCGCTGGCGGCCATCCACCGGGCCGGGATCGTGCACCGCGACTTCAAGCCGCAGAACGTGCTGCTCGGTCCAGACGGGCCGAGGGTCATCGACTTCGGGCTGGCCAGGGCGCTGGACGCGGCGGCCACCCAGAGCGGGCGGGGCGCGGGCACCCCCGCCTACATGGCGCCCGAGCAGGTGGAGGGCGCCGAGATCAATCCGGCGGCCGACGTCTTCGCCTGGGGCGCCACGATGTGCTTCGCCGCCAACGCCCAGGCGCCCTTCGGACAGGACTCGATCGCGGCCGTCCTGAACCGGATCCTCACCGCGGCCCCGCAGCTGGGCCGTCTCGACGGGCTGCTCGGCGCGCTGGTGGTCGACTGCCTGGACAAGAACCCCCGCAACCGCCCCAGCAGCCGGGAACTGCTGCTCGCGCTGCTCGGCGACGACGGCGGCCGGTCGGTGGTCGAGTCCCGGCTCTCGCCGGTGCCGGGATTCCCGCCCCTGCCCGGCGGTCCCGACGTCTCCGGCCCTCCGGTCTCCTCCGGCCGGTCCGGTCTCACGGGCCTTTCCGGTACGGGCTTCTCCGGCTTCTCCGGCCGGAGGGGCGCGTCGCGGGCCGGGTCCGGCGAACCGGGTGGTATGCCCTCGGCGGGCGGGCGGTCCGGCGGGCGCGCGTACCGCACCGGGGGCGAGGACTTCGACGAGCCCAGGACCCACCCGGGGCGGGCGGCCACCAGGGCCTCGGTCGCGGTCTCCGGCGCGCTGCTCATCAGCGCCGCCGTGCTGGTGGGGGTGCTGGTCCCGGCGCTGAGCGGTGTGGCGCCGGGAGGCGCGCCCGCCCCGCCGGTCGTCCCGGCGGTGGAGGCCACCTCCCAGGGCGACACCACGCCGCACGCGGGCAGGACGAACGCTCCGGTCAAGCCTCTCCCGGTCCTGCCGACGGTCCCGGCCAGGCCGCCGCGCGCGGAGGGCGTCAAATCCTCTCCGCTGCCGCCTCCCGCCGCCACGGTGGTCGTGCCCGCGATCGTCGGGCTGGATCGTTCCGAGGCGGAACGCCTGATCAAACGGGCCGGGCTGGTCGCCGGGGCCGTCAAGGCGGTCGACTCCGGCCGGCCGCTCGGGGAGGTGCTCGGCAGCAGCCCGGCGCCGGGGACCGCGCTGCCGAAGAAGGGCAGGGTCGACCTACAGGTCTCCGGCGGCACCCAGGTGCCCACGCTGGTCGGCCTCGCCAGGAAGGCCGCCCAGGCGGCGCTGGCCCGTGCCGGGCTGGCCTCCGGCGGGGTCAGCACGCGCTGTTCGGACCAGCCGGCGGGGCGGGTGCTCGCGAGCACCCCCGGCGCGGGCAAGCGGGTCTCCCCGGGGAGCGCGGTGGCGCTCGTCGTCTCCAGGCAGGGCGTCCCGGTGCCGCCGGTCACCGGCCAGGGCGCGGCCGACGCCTCCAACACTCTCGGCGGGGCTGGCTTCGCCGTACGGACGCGGGCGCGGCTGGTCACCGACGAGGCCCAGGACGGGGTGGTGCTGGCGCAGAGCGTGGCGCCCGGCACCTGTGCCAGGCCCGGCGCGACGATCGTGATCACGGTCGGTGTCGAGGGCCAGAGCGGGCCGGGTCCCGGACCGGGGCCGGACCCGGGGGAGACCGTCGAGCCTCCCGATCCCACGGTCCCGCCGGTGCCCGTTCCCGGGGAGGCGGCTCCATCGGGGTGAGGTCCTTCCGGGGGCATCCGGGCCTGGCCACTGGCTGCGTCGCGGGCGAGGACGCCAGCTCCGTCGGGGTGAGATCCGTCCGGGGGTGGGCGGGGGCGTCCGGGGGTGGGCGGACGCGGCGGGGACTCGCCGCCCGGCCCGGTGAGGCACCCGGGCCCCAGAAAGTCTCGGAGAGCTTCGGAGAGCTTCAGAGACCTCGGGGACGGGGAAGGCGCGCTCCAGAGGGAGGACCGGGTTCCAAGGAGGCGTGTTCTGGGAAGGCGCGCTCCAGAGGGAGGACCGGGTTCTGAGAAGGCGCGTTCTATGCGTTCTGGGAAGGCGCCCTCTAGAGAGAGGACAGGACGGTGGCCAGGAGGGTCTTCCTGACCTCCTCCTGGGGGAGGTCGATCGTCTTGACCACCGCGTACTGGAGTGAGCCCAGCATGGCCCAGGCCCAGACCCGTTGGGCGGGGTCGGGGTCGGGTCCGGCCAGGCGCCGGTAGATCGCGTCGCGGAAGACGCGGACCGCCTGGCCGGGGGAGCCGGGGGGCGCGTCGTCGTCGCAGCTGATGTCCTCCATGATCAGCCTTATGATCGCCCGGTGGGTGACCGAGAAGGTCACCAGGGCCTCGACGAGGGCGCGGTCGTCGTCGAAGTCGCGTTCGAGCAGGGCCACGATGTCCTCGACCGCGGGCGCGGTCAGCTCCGTGGCCAGGCGATCCTTGGGATGGAAGTGATAGGCGACGGCCGTCTTCGTCAGACCGACGGCGGAGGCGATGTCGGCCAGCGAGGTCGCCGCGTAGCCGTGCTCGGCGAACAACCGGCGGGCGGCGTCGAGGATTCGCTCGCGCGTCTCGTGCCCGTGCTCAAGTGTGGTCATCGTCTCACTCCCACCCCGACTAGAGCATTTCCCAATTTGTCCCCCTACTCTCATACCGTAGGTTCTGTACGACCGTACAGTACGGCTTTTCAGGACGTTTGATACAAAAAAGCGGGGCGATCACCAATGTCTGGTTTGCTGGGGCGGCTGGGAAGCTGGTGCGCGCGGCACGGCAGGGCCGTGCTGGCCCTGTGGGTGGTCGCGGCGGTGCTGCTGACCGCGGGGTCGGTGTTCTTCCCCGGCCCGGTCAGCAACGACGTCAGCATTCCCGGTACCGACGCCCAGCGGGCCGTCGACCTGATGAAGGACGGCTTCGGCGCCGGGTACGGGGCGGGCGGCTCGGCCCAGATCGTCCTCTACTCGCCCGACGGCCCCCTCATCACCGATGCCAGGAAGCGCGCGGTGGAGCGCGCCGTGGACCTGATCCGCGAGGTGCCGCACGTGAAGGAGGTGAAATCCCCCTACCAGGTGGGCGGTCTCGCCCCCAGCCTGGAGATCGGCATCATCTCGGTCAAGCTGGAGGGGAACGACACCTCCAAGCTGGCCGAGACCACCGCGCTCCTGTCCGAGGCGGCCGAACCCGCACGGGCGGCGGGCATCGAGGCGGTGCCCGCGGCATCGGCGAGCCCGGCGGACAAGGAGATCAAGACCGGGACCAGCGAGATCATCGGCGTGGTCTGCGCGCTGCTGGTCCTGCTGCTCGCGTTCGGCACCCTGGTCGCCGCGATGATCCCGATCTTCACCGCGCTGATCAGCATCGCGACCGGGCTCGGCGTGGTCAGCCTGCTCGGTCACATCGTGGACGTGCCCAAGCAGGCGTCGATCATGGCGACGATGATCGGTCTCGGCGTCGGCATCGACTACGCGCTCTTCCTGCTCAGCAGGCACCGCAAGCTGCTCGCCGACGGCCTGCCGGTCCGCGAGGCGGTCCGCCGGGTGGTCGCCAGCTCGGGCGGCGCGGTGGTGTTCGCCGGTGGCACGGTGATCATCGCGCTCAGCGCGCTCATGCTCGCGGGCTTCCCCCTGCTGCAGACGCTCGGCTGGATCACCGGCATCTCGGTCGTCTGCGCCGTGTTCACCTCGGTCACGCTGGTCCCCGCGCTGCTCGGCCTGCTCGGGCACCGGATCAACGCGCTGCGCCTGCCGTTCACCGGACGGAAGGGCAGCCACGGCTCCTCCGGCTGGGCCTCGCTGGGCAACTGGGTGGCCCGGCGGCCGTGGAGCGTGCTCGCGCTCAGCGTCGCCCTCCTGGGCGCGCTGGCCGCCCCCGCGCTCGCCCTCAAGCTGGGCCCGCTCGACAACGGCTACGCCGACCGCGGCACCGACACGCGACGCTCCTACGAACTTCTGCAGGCCGGGTTCGGGCCCGGCATGAACGGCCCGCTCGTCGTGGTGGCGGACCTGGACACGAGGATCGTCGACCGGGAGCCCGCCCCGGCCGTGCTGGGCAACCTGAAGGATCGCGTCGCGGACGTCGAGGGAGTGGTCCACGTCGGCGACCCGATCCTCAACAGGGGCGGTACGGCGGCGCTGGTGCAGGCGATCCCCGCCTACGCCCCCAGCGACCCCCGGACGCTCGACGTGGTCAAGGCGGTGCGCGCGATCGACGTCGAGGGAGCCCAGGTGCACGTGGGCGGGCAGGTCGCCGGAATGGCCGACGCCGGAGACAGGATCGCCGGGCGCACGCCCCTGGTCGTCGGCGTCGTGGTCCTGCTGAGCGCGCTGCTGCTGCTCCTGGCGTTCCGCTCGCCGGTCGTCGCGATCAAGGCCGCGCTGATGAACCTGGTCTCCCTCGGTGCCGCGTTCGGCGCGCTCTCGCTGGTCTTCTCCCTGGGACTGGGCAGCCGCCTGGTCGGCATGGACGCGCCGGTCAGTGTGGACGGCTCCTATCTGAGCACGGTGTTCTTCACGGTGCCGATCGACAGCTACATCCCGCTGATGCTGTTCGCGATCCTGTTCGGGCTGTCGATGGACTACGAGGTCTTCCTGCTCACCGCCGTGCGGCAGGCGTACCTGAGGCACGGAGACAACCGCAGGGCGGTGGCCGAGGGGCTGGGGTCGACCGGCAGGGTCATCACCTCGGCGGCCCTGATCATGGTCGCGGTCTTCGTCGCGTTCGTCGCCTATCCCGACCCGATGGTCAAGATCTTCGGTGTCGGCCTGGCGGTGGCCATCGCGGTGGACGCCACGATCATCCGGGGCCTGCTGGTCCCGGCGACCATGGCCCTGCTCGGCAGGGCCAACTGGTGGTGCCCCGCCTGGCTGGACCGCATCCTGCCCGACCTCTCCGTCGAGGGTCACGAGGAGGACGAGGAGACGGAGGAGCCGCGCAGGGAGCTCGTCGGCGCGGGCCGAGGCTGAGGGGCCGTACCGGCCTCGCTCTCCGGGGCTCCGCCGGTCCCCGGTTTCGTTCGCGGTGACGGCCCGTCCTGTCCCTGATCGCGGGGAGGGCGGGCCGCTCGCGTACGCGGGGAACGCCGGTCGGTGTCCCAGTCGCTTCCAAGTCCTCCCCAAGTACCCTCCGTCAGTCTTTCGCCTGGGAAGCGAGTTTTGGGGAGAGATACGAAGATGTGGGGAAGAATCAGCGCCGTCGCCGGACTGGTGCTGGCGAGCACGCTGGCCCTGCCGGGCACCGCGGTGGCGAAACCCAAGGATGTGGACGTCCCCGTCGGGACGTGGCTGGCCGCCAGGACGCACCCGGCCGTCCAGCTGACCTCGGTGTCCTACACGGCCGACGTGGCCGTACCGACGCCCGAGGCGAACCTGGAGGCGATCAGGACCCTGACCCAGCAGGGGGTCGACGCCGTGCGGAGCGGCAAGATCTCCTCCGACGAGAACAGCATCTACCGCTGGGTCGTCCAGCAGATGGCCAAGGAACCGGGCCGCTACTTCTCGCCCGGCGGGCGGGAGCGGGTCGTCGAGGCGACGGCGGGCGGGCTGTGCACCGGCTGGTGGGTCACCCCGGACGGCTACATGGTCACCGCGGCGCACTGCGTCGGCCAGGAGGAGACCGAGCTGGCCCAGACCTTCGCGGCCCAGGCCCTCACGAAGATCAACGAGAAGGACGCCGCCGACCTGGTCGCCGACCTCGGGGACATCGCCTCCGACGAGGAGATCCTCAGGACGGCGACGAAGATCTTCCAGGTCTGGAACGCGGACAACATCAAGATCCGCAACGTCAAGAGCTCGCTCTCGCTGCTGCAGAGCCTGCCGGGCGGCGGCGTCGACAAGACCACCAAGACGGTGCCGATCGAGCTGGTCGCCAAGGGCACGGTCTACCCGGGCAAGGACGTCGCGATCCTCAAGGCCAACGGGCAGAGCAACCTGCCGACCGTGCCGCTGGGGCAGGACTCCGACGTGCGCGTCGGCGACACCCTCTACATCAGCGGGTTCCCCGGTACGGTGACCCAGACCTCGATCTTCAACCTGGAGTCCAAGCTCGACCCGGCGTTCACCGAGGGCCCCTACAACGCCGCCCGCCAGACCCCCGAGGGGGTGCCGTACATCCAGACCCAGGCGCCCTCCTACCCGGGCAACTCCGGCGGTCCGGTGTTCAGCAAGGACGGCAGGGTCATCGGCATCCTCGTCGGCGGCCTGATCCAGCAGGACGGCGGCTCCACCGAGGGGGAGAGCTTCGTGCTGCCGGTCAGCATCGTCAAGGAGAAGCTGAACGAGAAGAACATCAAACCGGCCGAGTCGTCGACGACGAAGGCGTACAACGAGGCGCTCGACCTGTTCTTCCAGAACAGGTACTCCGACGCGCTGCCCAGGTTCCGCGAGGTGCAGGCGCTGCAGCCGAACCACCCGTACGTCGCCAAGTACGTCAGCGACTCCCAGCAGGCCATCACCGCGGGCAAGGACGAGAGCGGCACGCCGATCCTGCCGTGGCTGCTGTGGGGTGGCGGCGGCCTGGTCGTCCTGTTCGTGATCGGCACGATCGCCGCGGTCGCGAGGGGCAGGCGCCGTTCCAGGGGACCGGCCCCGTTCCCGCCCGCTCCGTACGGGGCCCAGCCCGGCTATCCGGCGCAGGTGCACGGCGGCCAGTACGGTCAGCCGCAGTACGGGCAGGGGCAGCCGTACGGCGCGCAGCAGTACCAGCAGCGGGCGCCCCATCCGCTTCCCGCCGCGCCCGAGGACACCCGGGCGGTCCGCCCGTACTCGCCCTACGACCCGCCGCGGTCCCACCCGGGCGCGGGGGGCGCGGGAACCGCCGGGGGGCCGGGGGCCAACACCCGGATCGCGGGCCTGGAGGCGGAGCTGGAACAACTGCGCCGGAGCATGGGGCAGCGCCCGCCCGAGCAGCGCTGAGGGCGCCCGGCCGGACGGCGCCGGGCCGGTCCCGGGGGCACGGCCCGCCCTTCGGCCCCTTCCGCCGGGCCGAGGGCGCTGTTCGGCCGGACGACGTCCCGGGTCCCCGGGCCGGGGCCGACTCCGGGGCTCAGATCCAGCCCTCCTCCCAGGCGCGGTGCGCGGCGGCGTGGCGGGAACCGGCGCCGAGCTTGGCCATGGCCGCCGACAGGTAGTTCCGGACCGTGCCGGGGGCGAGGTGGACCTGTGCCGCGATCTCGTTGACCGAGGCGCCCGCCCGTGACGCGCGCAGCACCTCCAGCTCCCGTTCGGACAGCGGGCAGTCGTCCTCCGAGAGCGCGGAGGCGGCGATGTCCGGGTCCACGTAGCGCCGACCGGCGGCGACGTCGCGGATGATCTCGGCCAGCCGGGCGGCGGGCGTGGTCTTGGGCACGAACCCGCTCACCCCCGCGGCCAGGGCGCGCCGCAGCACGCCGGGCCGGGCGTGCCGGGTGACGAGGACGATCCGGGTGGGCAGTTCGGAACGGATCACCTGCGCGGCGCGCAGCCCGTCGGCGGGCGGCATCTCCAGGTCGAGCACGGCGATGTCCGGCCGCCACTCGCGTGCCAGGCGAACCGCGTCCGTGGTGGTGGCCGCCTCGGCGACGACGTCCAGGTCGTCCTCCAGCGCGAGCAGCGCGGCCAGGGCTCCTCTGATGAGGTCCTCGTCGTCGGCGACCAGCAACCGGATCATCGCGCGCCCGTCCCGGCCGGATACGCGCGGGCGTCGGCGGGCAGCGAGGCCGTCACCTCGAACCGGTCGCCGTCGTACCGCCAGTCCAGCGTGCCGCCGACCCGCTCAAGCCGCTCGGCCAGGGAACGCAACCCGGTGCCGGTCCCCGCGTCGGGGTCGATCCCGGGCCGGGGGCGACCGTCCGCCACGCCGTCGTTGCCGACCCGGAGCCGGGCACGGCCGTTCGCGACGTCGTAGGCGATGTGCGCCCGGCGGGCCCGGCTGTGGCGCAGCACGTTGGTGGTGGCCTCGCGCATCACCAGGCCCAGGACGTGGCGGGCGGGCTCCGGCAGCGGGTCCGCCCCGGTGGTCCGGCCATGGTCCACGGCCGTGTCGACGCCGGCGGCGGCAAGCACCTTCGCGGCGTTGGTGATCTCGTCCTCCAGGGTCGTACGCCGGTATCCCTGCACCACGGCACGGGTGTCGCGGAGCGCGTCGGCCGCCAGCAGCCGCACCTCCCGCATCTCCGCGGCGGCCCGGACGGGGTCGGACCCGGCGAGCCTCTCGGCCAGTTCGCTCTTGAGGGCGACCACCTGCAGGTGGTGTCCCTGGATGTCGTGCAGGTCGGCGGCGAACCGCAGCCGCTCGTCCTTGACCGCCACCTCGGCGGCCAGGTGCCGTGCCTGGTCCAGCCGGTCGGCGACGTCCCAGGCCCACAGCATGCCCAGCGCCATCCAGACGACGGAGGCGACCACACCGGCCGGGAAGGCTCCCGCGCGGAGCCATCCGGTGCTCCCCGAGGCGAGGGCCACGGACCCGCCGAGCACCGCCGCGACGACCACCGCGACGGCGATGAGGGTACGCCGGTGGGGCGGTCGCAGGAACATCGCGGTGATCGACACCATCACCGCCGGGGCCACCGCCCACAGCCCGTCGTCGCGCAGGGCGAGCGGGATCACGCCCAGCGCGGTCGCCGCCAGGCCCCCGGCCACCAGCCAGCCCACCGGCGGCCCGGCGGCCCGTTCCCGCGTACCCGAGGCGCTCGTCAGGCCCCGCGTACCTGGGGCGCTTGTCAGGTCCCGTGTGTCGGCGGGCAGGCGCGGTAGCCGGTGGCCGAGCAGCACGCCGACGGCCACGACCAGCACGGCCAGGGCGAGGCCGGTGACACCCCTCACCCAGGCGGCCACGCCCTCGTCCATGGCCCAGGCCCTGACGAAGAGCACCAGGGAGACCGTGATGCCCCCGGCGAGGCTCCACCACGTGTAGCGGCGGAAATCGTTCAGCCCGGTCCCGCGCTCGCTCGGCCCGTTGCGCACGCGGTCATTGTCTCCCGCGCGGTGGGGGGTGTGGCGTGCCCCGATGACAAATGTCACGAGATTTCGTGACATGGCCATGCCGGGACGTGCCGGTTCGGCACTACTGGTGGCTCCCGCCCTCCCGCAGCCTGGGTGTCGTACACCCCGACCCCGTACACCGGAGGAGCACGACATGAGAGCGAGAGCCGTTCACGCCCACGGCTGGTGGCCCTTCTTCCGTCACTACCTGGAGATGCTCGCGGCGATGGTCGTCGGCATGGTGGTGCTCGGCGCCGTCGTGCGTGCCGGTATGGCGCTCGCGGGCCTGGAGTTCCCGGTACGACCGGAAGTGGCCGCCCTGGAGATGGCCGTCGAGATGACCGCCGGGATGGTCGTCTGGATGCGCTACCGGGGCCACGGCCGGCCCGCGACGCTGGAGATGGCCGGGTCCATGCTCGTTCCCGCCCTCGCGCTGTTCCCGCTGCTGTGGGCGGGCGTGATCTCCGGCGAGGCGCTGTTCCTGCTGGAGCACGTCGTGATGCTCCCGCTCATGCTCCTGGTGATGCTCCGCCGCCGCGACGAGTACGGAGGTCCCTCCCATGTCTAGCGTCACGCCGTCCGATGTCACGCCGCGCCGTCCCGGATGGGCGGCCGTGCTGCGGCGCTGGCCGACCGCCCTGGCCGCCGGGCTGTGCGCGGTGATGTCGCTCGGAGGCCTCTCGGCGGGGAAGATCACCTCGCTCGCCGAGGTCCTCCTGCTGCTGCCGCTGCTCTACCTCGTGGTGGCCAGGATCCGGAGGCGGGAGGCGTCGTGGCCGGTGATCATCGCCTTCGTCGCCCTCTACGTGGTCCTGCGGGCAGTAGACGTGGTCGCCGCACCGGCCGTGTTCGCCGTCATGGCGCTGGCCGTGATGGTGTGGGGCGCCGTGTCCGGCGATCTACGCCGCTCGGGCGCGTTCCGGGCGCAGGCCGCGGGGATGATCGGATTCGGGGCCCTGGCACTGGCCGCGCTGGTGGCGGAGCCCGACCTGGGCCGCTATCTGGTGGCGGCGGGCTGGTTCCTGCACGGCCTGTGGGACTTCGCCCACCTCAGGAGGAACGCGGTCGTGTCGCGCTCGTACGCGGAATGGTGCGGCGTCGTCGACATCCTCGTCGCCGCGCAGCTGCTGTTCCTCGCGTGAACGGCGCGTACGGGGTGTGGGAGGGCGCGTACGGCACCAACGGCCGGTTGTCTTTTGTGACGAGGGGTTGTCCGGCCCCAAGAAAAGGTCACGGCAGGCCAAAGAGCGCGTCAAATCGTTCGTTGCCGTGCGGGCGGGCGAAAGCCGGGGCTGGGGGGCAACGGATGATCTCCGATGGTAAAACGCCCGGGAAAAGGATCTACCGGATCGCCGCAACCGGGGCCTGGACCGCCGTATTCGCACACGTTCGACCCCGCCAACCGGTCTTTGCGTCGGCGCCCGGTTTCTTTACCTTTTAGCGAAATGGGTAGACATATAGGTATTTCTCCCGATATGCGGGTAGCGCCATCGGGAGATGCTGGTCACACCAGGAAAGGCTCAACAGCAACCAGCGAAGGTTAAAAGGTACGAGCCATGTGTCAGCACCAGCCGCGATGCCCACTCGCAAGCGCACCCGATCACGAAGCCGCGTCTCTCGTGGCCTTCCACCCCGAGCAGGGGTGGGGTCTGCTCTGCAACGGTGTGGTGGTCTTCGACGACACCGGAGCGCTCATGCCTGACGGTCGCAGCACTCCCGTCCACGGCATGCCGCTCCAGCGGGTCTCTCTGGGCCAGGCGGCATGATCCCGCGCCGCGCGCCCGCCGGACCGGGACCGAACACGCCCCGCGGACAGGTAGCTCCGCGGCGGACGGCGGCCTCCGGCAGCGGACGCGCGTGCGAACCGCACACGATCAAGGTAACCGCCGAGCAGGCAGGTGGACGCTCATGAACCCACTTCTCGAAGAGTCGTACGGCCAGGAGACGTCGTGCTCCTTCGCGCCGGAGTCGGCGTCGGTGCCCCAGGCACGCCACCTGACCCGCGCCTGCCTGGCGGAGTGGGGACTGCACGAGCACACCACGGTCGCCGAGCTGCTCGTCAGCGAGCTGGTCACCAACGCGCTGTGCCACTCGCGGGGAACCATCAGGCTCGTCCTCTCCTTCCAGGACGGCCTGCTGCGCTGCGAGGTCGAGGACGCCGACCCCTTCCTGCCCCGCGCGTGCCGGGCACGCGACGACGAGGAGCGGGGACGAGGGCTGCACCTGCTCGAACTCCTGTCCTGCTGCTGGGGCAGCGCCCGCACCTCCGAGGGCAAGGCCGTCTGGTTCGAACTCACGGCGAACGCGGTCGCGGCCTGACCACAAGTGACCACAGGGCCGCCCTGACCGCGAAGCCGACCTGATCATGAATCCGGCCTGACCGCGAAGCCGGTCGCCGGACGCGAGAACCCCCCGCACGGTCCCTCCGGGGGCCGGGCACACATACCACCTCCGAGGGCTGGAGACCGGGTCCCCCGACACGGTCTCGGCCGGACGCCGGAGCCGACGGGATCATCGCACTCGTCGGCTCCGGCGTCCCATGTTCTCCGGAGACTCCCGGCCTCCCCGTCAGCTGCCGGGCGGGCGTTCCCCGTTCGTGTTCCGGACGCGCTCGCCGGTCCAGACGGCGATCTGGGCCCGCGAGTGGAAGCCGAGCTTGGTCATGATGTGCTCGACGTGGCCCTCCGCGGTGCGCTGGGCGATCGTCAGCGAGGCCGCGATCTCCTTGTTGCTCAGCCCCTGGGCGACGAGCTTGGCGATCTCCGTCTCCCTGCGGGTCAGCGGCGACGGCTCCTCGTCCTCGCCGGAGGGCTCGGCGCGGCGCGCGCTCTCCTCAAGGGCGAAGGCGATCGCCTCGTCGCACCGCATCTTCGAGCCCTGCCTGACCACGGTGTCGAAGACCTGCTTTCCGAGAGCCTCGCGCGTACGCTCCTCGCACTCGGCGTGGTAGCGCGTCAGGTGCCCGAAACCGGACAGCGGTGCCCCGATCGCCTGCCAGACCGGCTCCAGGATCCCCAGCAGCCTGGCCGCCCGCTGGTGGTCGTCGTCCGCGGCGGCGATCCAGGCCAGCACCTCCAGGTTGACGCCGACACCCAGAAGATCGTCGAGCGAGCGGTTGAACCTGAGGCTCTCCTTCTCCAGCTCGGCGGCGCGCCGGGCGTCGCCCTGGCACCAGACCCCGACGCCGAGCGCCATCATCGCGTACGACCGGTGCCAGCCCTCCTCGTGGGCGTCGCACAGCGCGATGCACTCCTCACCGGCGGCGACGGCGCTCGACCAGTCGCCCCTGAAGGAGTGGGCGAGGCAGAGCCTGACGAGCGCCAGGGCCTGGCCCGTCGGGTCGTCGTCGGCGCGGTGGCGCTCCGCCGCCTCCTCGTACAGGCTTATCGCGCGTTCGACGTCTCCCCGGAACATGGCGATCATCCCCGAGTAGAGCGCGACGTAGGCCAGGACGGGCTCCTGCCCGGAGCGCCTGCCGAGTTCCCCGGCCTCCTCCAGCATCGCCGAGGCGGAGACGACGTCGGCCTGGATGATCGCCAGCCAGCTGTTGGACCACAGCGCCCGGCCCCGGATCTCGTCGGGTCCGGTGCCGCCGAGGAGGCTCAGGTCCATCCAGCGGCGCCCCTCCCTGAGGTAGTGGCTCGTGATCCAGTGGTAGAGCAGGTCGGTGGCCATGCCCAGGGCGGCGGAGGTCCCCCCGGGTTCGGCGAAGCAGTACTCCAGCGCGGTGCGCAGGTTGGCGTGGTCGAGCTTCAGCCTGCCCAGCCAGGACACCTGGAGCGGGCCGAACCGCCGCGCGTACGCCTCCCCGGCCAGCCGCCGGTAGTGGTCGCGGTGCAGCCGCTGCAACGTGTCCTCCCGCCCCGAGGCCACGAGTCTCTCCCTGCCGTACTGCCTGATCGTCTCCAGCAGCCGGTAGCGGGTCGCGGTGGAGGTCGAGGGGGGATCCTCCCTGATCAGGACCGACTTGCCCACCAGGCCGATCACCAGGTCGACGACCTCCTCGCGGTCGATGCCGTCCCCCGAGCAGACCGCCTCGGCGGCTTCGAGGTCCAGGCCGTCGGCGAACACCGAGACGCGCTCCCACAGCAGCTGCTCCTTCTCGGTGCACAGGACGTAGCTCCAGTCGATCAGCGCGCGCAACGTCTGCTGGCGGGGCAGCGTCGCGGGTGAGCCGCCGGTGAGCAGCCGGAACCGGTTGTCCAGCCTGGCCAGCAGCTCCTCGGGGGAGAGGGCGCGCAGCCGTACGACCGCCAGTTCGATCGCGAGCGGGATGCCGTCCAGGCGGCGGCAGATCTGCTCCACGGCGGGCCGGTTCGCCTCGGTGAGCGTGAAGTCCGGCAGGACGGCGGTGGCCCGTTCGGTGAACAGGCGTACCGCCTCCGACGGCACCGGTGGCTCCGCCGTCGGCCCGAGGATGCCGGAGCCCGGTGGCGGCAGCGGCAGCGTGGGGACGGTCAGCGTCTGCTCACCGGCGATGCCCAGCGCCTGACGGCTGGTGGCGAGGATCCGCAGGGCGGGGGCCGAGCGCACGAGGGTTCCCGCCAGTACGGCGCAGGCCCGCAGGAGGTGCTCGCAGTTGTCGAGGATCAGCAGGGCCCGCTTCTCCCGCAGGTGATCGACGAGCACCTCCACGGGAGACCGGTGGGAGACGTCCCTGATCTCCAGGGCCTCGTTCACGGTCCCGGCGAGCAGCTCAGGATTCTCCAGCCCGGCGAGCTCGACCAGCCACACCCCGTCGGGAAACGCCCGCTGGACGTCGGCGGCGACACGCAGGGCGAGCCGGGTCTTGCCGACCCCGCCGGGGCCGGTGAGGGTCACCACGCGCGCCCCGGACAGCAGGCGCTTGACCTCGGCCATCTCATGCCGACGCCCCACGAAACTGGTCACCTCGGGGGGCAGGCTCGTCGCCTGCCACCGCTTCGAGGTGGCCGGTGCCACCTCTTCCATCAGCGCCTCACGCCGGTTTTGCCAGTTTTGGCTTTTTTGGCAAATGGATCGCCGTATGTCCGGATCTGGCCGACATAATCCACACTATGCGCAGGCCGTTTCCCCGCGCACACCTCGTGGCCGGGTGAGCACTCAGGGGGGCGGGACCAGAGCGGGACCGGGGCAGGACCGGGGCGGGCGCGTCACCGGCCGCCGGTCCTGCCCCGGTCACCTCACAGGATGCCGTCCAGGATGCCGCCCAGGTCGACGTCCAGCTCGATGTCCACCGGGCCCCGCCTCTCCTCGGTGGGCCGCTCCGAGTCCCGGGGGCCCGGGTCCGCGCTCGTGTCCGGGGCCGGGCCGGTCTCCGGGCTTTCGTCCGCGTCCGGCTCGGTGCCCGGGTCGGGGGCGCAGGGGGGCAGATCGATCCGGACGGACCGGGAGGGCGCGTCCCCTTCGGGAACGGTGGTGATCGTCACCAGCCGGGTGACGTACCCCCCGCACCGGGGCGGGTCGGCGAACTCCCCGGTCACCTCCCGCTCGTACTCGGTGGCGCCGGACAGCTCCAGCTCCCGCGTGCCGCCGGTCGGCGTCTCGCGCGTTCCCCCGAGGCGCTGGGCGAACCCGAGCCGTACGATCACCGGCGAGGTACCGGAGGTCCTCACCCGGAAGCCGACCGTGGTGCCGTCGAAGGAGGTGATCGAGACCTCCGGCGGCGCGCACGGCTCGCCGCGTACCACCTCCGTGCGGCTGGACGTCCCGCCCGGGGCACGGGGCACGGTGGAGACCGTGACCCGGCGGTAGAGGGTCTGCCCGCAGGCGGGGACGGTGAAGGCGTGCGGGACGGTGTGGGAGTAGATCTTCAGCCCGCCGACCACGGAGGTGGCCGAGCCCGCCCGGACGAGCCGGTCGCGGCCGGGTCCCTCGGCGAAGGTGACGGTCACCGCGACGTTCCCCCCGGTGGAGGCGCGGAAGCCGACCGTGGTCCCGTGCGCGTCGATTCCCACGACCCTCAGGCCGCTGACCGTGTGCGCGGATCCCGGCGCGCCCGTCCCCGTGGGCTCGGGGGCCGCGGTCCGCGTGCGGGTGGGCGTGGGCGCGGGCGTCGGCGTGGGCGGGCGCGTGGGGGCCGGGGTCCGGGTGCGGGTGGCCGTGGGCAGCGGGGGCGGCGGCTGCGAGCCGGTGGGCGAGGGAGGGGAGGAGATCGTCGTCCGGGTGGGGGACGGGACCGCCGAGGGGGGTGAGGTGACCTGGCCGGGGTTCGTGCCGTTCGAGGGGGACCCGGGGTTTCTGGCGGTGGCGCTCCCCGAGGGACGGTCGGGGGAGGGGGAGGGGCCGGGCGGGTCCGCCACCTGGCCGCGCCGCCGCTGCGCGGGGGTCTCCTCGACCAGCGCGGAACTGGGCGGCGGGGTGAAGATCGTGTCGGCGGAGAGCCGGTCCTGCGGCCGGTTGGCCGCGATCACACCGGCGGTCATCGCGACGGTGATCACTCCCAGCCCGGCCAGCGTCCTGGGCCCCAGCCGGGAGCGGCGCACCCGTCCCACCCGGCCGAGCACCGTCTGGGCGACCGAGGAGCTCGCCTTCGGCGTGGGCCTGGCCAGCGGGAACGCCAGGGCCAGCAGGGTGGCGAGCTCGGCCAGGTGCCGCCGCCCGCGCTGCTCCCACTCCGGTCCGTACGCCGCCTGCGCCGCCGTCTCCAGCTCCTCCAGGAACGCCCGCGCGCTCCGCGGCCGGTCCGCCGGGTTCTTGGCCATGCCCCGCGCGACCAGCCCGCGTACCGAGCCCGGCACCTCCTCCGCCGGGATCGGCTCGTGCCGGTGGCGGTGCATCAGCACCACGCGATGGTCGGCCAGGTAGGGCCTGCGCCCCGTGAGGCACTCGAAGAACACGCACGTGGCCGCGTAGACGTCGGTCGCCGTGCTCGCCGGTGCCCCCTCCCACTGCTCGGGGGCCATGTAGGCCGGGGTGCCGGCGGTCATCCCGGCCTCCCCGACGTGGGCGGCGATGCCGAAGTCGGCCAGTTTGCTGCCGCCGTCGGCCTGGATCAGCACGTTCTCCGGCTTGTAGTCGCGGTGCACGATCCCGGCGTCGTGCGCGAAGGCCAGGCCGAGCAGCGAGCCCTTGAGCACGGCCAGCGCCGCCTCCGGGCTCGTGCTGCCGTGCTCGGACAGGATCCGCCTGAGCGCGACCCCGTCGACCAGCTCCATCACGATCGCGGCTTCGAGCACGTCCTCGTAGTACTCGTAGAGCTGGACCACGTTCGGGTCCTGCAACTCCACCATGACGCGCGCCTCCGCGCGGAAGCGCGCCAGGAAGCGATGATCGTCCTTGAGGGTCGCGTTGAGGTATTTGATGGCCACGTAGGCACCGGTGGGTGCGTACGTGGCCAGTACCACGCGCCCGCCCCCGCCGGCGCCGAGTTCCCGAACCTCGCGGTATCCCGGAACCATCCCGTCCCCTTCCGAGTGCCGTCGACTTGTTCGACGGTCTCACCCCCGAGGTTGGTTGTCACGATTGGTCAACTTTTGTGGAGGGTGGTGCTGAAATTGTGATCGGGAACCGGTCAGACCGGGCGAGTTCCGGGGAGCGACTCGTAGACGGCCTCGGCCAGACGGTAGGCGCGGAGGTTGCCCGAGGCGGCGCCCGCCATCCTGTTCATCGTGTACGCCAGGCCCAGGCCGTGATCGGCGTCGCCGAGGCCCAGCGACCCGCCCATGCCGGTGTGGCCGAACGCCGACTCCGCGCCCCGCGCGGGGGTGAGGAAGGTCATCGCCGGGCGCATGTAGCCCAGGCCGAAGGAGCTGTCGACGAACAGCACCCGGTCCGGGCCGTTCACCCTCCTGCGCGTCGCGCCGCGCAGGGTCTCCCGGCCCACGATCCGCCCGGCCACCAGGTCGCGGTAGAAGCCCGCCAGGCCCCGCGCGGTGGTGACGGCGCCCATCGCGGGCCAGCCCGCGCGCAGCACGACCGGGTTGTTGGCGCCGCCCGGCAGCAGGTGGACCGGGGGGTTGCCCAGGGCCCGGTTCATCAGGCTGTTCCTGTCGGCCGCGGCCCTGGCCATCTCCTGGAGAGGGTCTCCCGGCACCTCCGCCCTCGCGGGGGGCGCGGTGCGGTCCCCGGCGGACAGCCGTGCCGCCCGCGCCGCCACGTCGTCCGGGGCGCCGACCCAGAGCTCCAGGTCGAGGGGCCCGGAGATCTCGGTGGCCACGATCTCGCCCACGGACTTGCCCGACACCCTGCGGATCACCTCGCCGACCAGGAACCCGTACGTCAGCGCGTGGTAGCCGTGCGCGGTGCCCGGCTCCCAGATCGGCTCCTGCCCGGCCAGCCGGTCCGCGATGGCGGCCTGGTCCTCGAACTCCCCGACCGGGACCTCCCCCTCGATCGCGGGCAGTCCCGCCCGGTGGGTGAGGAGGTGCTCGACGGTGACGCGCTCCTTGCCGCGCCGCGCGAACTCCGGCCAGACGTCCGCGACCGGGGCGGTGACGTCGAGCAGCCCGCGCTCGGCCAGCAGCTGCGCGGCCGTCGCGGTCACCGCCTTGGTGCACGAGTACGCCAGCACGGGGGTGTCGCGCTCCCAGGCCCGCCCGCCGCGGCGGTCGGCGACCCCGCCCCACAGGTCCACGACCGGCTCGCCGTCCAGGAAGACCGCGAACGCCGAGCCCAGTTCCAGGCCGTCGGCGAAGTGCGCGTCGAACACCTCCCGTACCCGCGAGAACCGAGGGTCGCAGTGCCCGTACGTGTCCGTTCGCCCCTCGCTCCCACCGTCTGCCGCCATCGCCCGTCTCCGCGTCCTGTTCGGTCCTCTTAAAGTGAGCACTTGCTTGGTGGCAGAGCCTAACAACCCGGGGCGCCCCGGCCCAGGAGACCGGGTGGTCTCTCGTTCGCCGGGCATGGCGATACGCGGCGCGACCTGGGAAACTCACCTCACGCGTGACCCGGGCGGGCCCTCTTCCGCCAGGTGGGAACGTGGCAGGGAAGCCTGCGTCGGCAGTGACTAGAGTAGTTGTACTAACATCTGAAATTACTTCCCCGGGGAGAAGCATGAGCCGTCCACAGCGGGGGACCCTACGCGACGTGCGCAAGGGCAACCGGTCCGTGGTCCTGTGGACGCTGTACTTCGCCGGAGAGCTGAGCAGACACGACCTGGCCCAGCTGACCGGGCTCAGCGCCGCCACGGTCAGCAACGTGATCGGCGACCTCATCGCGGACGGCATCGTGGTGGAGACGGGGTCCGTCGACTCCGACGGCGGGCGACCGCGGATCATGCTCAGGGTCGATCCCTCGTACGGATACGTGGTCGGGGTGGGCGTCGGGGAGACGCGCGTCCGCGTGGAGCTGTACGACCTGGCGATGGAGGAGCGGGCGAGGAAGGAGTTCGCCCTCGACCCGAGCCATCACGAGCCCGCGGTGGTGGCCCGTCACGTCCTCGACGGTCTTGAGGCGGTCCTGTCCGACGCCGGGGTCACCGAGTCCCAGGTGCTCGGCATGGGCCTCGGCGTTCCCGGCGTCGCCGAGCAGGGCTCCGACCTGCTCATCCACGCCCGCGCGTTCGGCTGGGACGGCGTGCCCCTGGGCGCGCTCATCCGGGAGGGCACCTCGCTCCCGGTCTTCGCCGACAACGGCGTCAAGACGACGGGCCAGGCCGAGCTCTGGTTCGGCGCGGGCAAGGGCGCCCAGCACCTGGTCATGACCTTCATCGGCACGGGGGCCGGGGCGAGCATCATCAACGGCGGCGTCACCTACCGGGGAACGGCGAGCGGCGCGGGCGAGTGGGGCCACACGAAGATCGTCCTCGACGGGCGCCCCTGCCGGTGCGGCGGCCAGGGCTGCCTGGAGGCCTACGTCGGGGCCGAGGCGATCCTCGCCGGGGCGGGCAGGGACCTGGGCGGCGACGACGAGGAGAGCGTCTTCGCCGAACTCCTCACCGACCCGCTGGCGCGGCCCGCGCTCGACGAGGCCATCCGCTGCCTGGGGGCCGGGCTGGCCAACCTCATCAACCTCTTCAACCCCGAGCGCATCATCCTCGGCGGCTGGGCCGGGTCCCTCCTCGGGCGCAGGTTCCTGCCCGAGATCCGCGCCGCCGCCGCCCGGTACGCCCTGCCCCTGCCCTTCTCCCAGGCGTCGATCGAGCTGGGCAGGCTCGGCGCCGAGGCGGTCGCCCTGGGCGCGGCCACCCTGGTCGTCGAGGACTTCCTGCTGCGCAGCCACGCGGTGCGCCCCGCGGGCCGCGTCGCGACCCCGGCACCGGTGGGGCACGCCCCCGCCTGAACCCCGGACCCGCCCACCCGGGACCCGCCCGATCCGGCGTCCGCCGGATTTCGCACCCGCACGGCGTACCCAACCCCGGCGCACCCGCCTGACGCGACCGCTCTGCTCGACGCGACCGCCCGGCTCCGGGCGCGCTCGACCCGCGCCCCTCGTGACCCCGTGACCTCGGGAGCGGGGCGCCGAGGCCCATTCGCGGTCGTTCCCGGGGCTGTTGACGCCGCCTCCGTTCAGGACTTATTTTGCATTCTGTACTAAGAGTAATAATGAAGTAGGGGATGGCTGTGGGCAGGTTGTACATCGACGGGACATTCCAGGACGCCGCCTCGGGACGGGCCGCCCCCGTGCACGAGAAGGCGACCGGTGCGCCGATCGGCACGTACGCGCTGGGAGGCCCCGCCGACGTCGACCGGGCCGTCGCCGCCGCCCGCGCCGCGCAGCCCGCCTGGGCCGCCCTCTCGGCACCCGAGCGGGCCGGATACCTGCGGGGTCTCGCCGAGCACCTCCAGAGCCGCTACGAAGAGCTGGTCGAGCTGAGCATGCGCGAGACGGGCGGGGTGCGGGCCAAGGCCGAGGACGAGGTGACCACGAGCATCCGCCAGCTCCTCATCTCCTCCGTCCAGGCGACCGAGAACGCCGGGGACATCCTGCCCCCGTACAAGGCGGGCAAGCTTTCGCTGTCGCGCGCGGTGCCGCTGGGCGTCATCGGGGTCATCACCCCGTGGAACTACCCGATGAACCTCGCCATGCGGATGGTCGCGCCCGGCCTGGCGTTCGGCAACACCATCGTGCTCAAGCCCGCCGAGCTGACCCCGCTCGTCGGCGGCCACGTGCTGGCCGAGGCCGCCGAGGCCGTCGGGCTGCCCGCCGGGGTGTTCAACGTGGTCACCGGCGACGGTCCCGAGGCGGGCTGGGCGCTGGCCGACCACCGGGGGCTGGACCTGCTGGACTTCACCGGCTCCCGCGAGGTCGGCCTCGCCATCGCGGCCTCCGCCGCCACCGACCTGCGCGCGATCCGGCTGGAGCTGGGCGGCGACAACGCCTTCATCGTCCTGGAGGACGCCGACGTCGAGCTGGCCGCGTCCCACGCCATGATCGCCTCCCTGGAGTTCCAGGGGCAGACGTGCATCAGCTCCAGCCGCCACATCGTCGTCCGCGAGGTCGCCGACCGCTACCTGGAGGCCGTGACCAGGCGGGTCGAGGCCCTGCGCCTGGGTGACCCGATGTCGCCGGACACCGACCTGGGACCGCTGATCAGCGAGGGCCAGCGGACCCGGCTCCACGAGCGGATCGTCGCGCCCTCGATCGCCAAGGGCGCCCGGCTGGTCACCGGCGGCACCTACGACGGGCTGTTCTACCGCCCCACCGTGCTGGCCGACGTGACCCCCGACATGCCCGCGTTCACCGAGGAGATCTTCGGGCCGGTCATCCCGGTGACGGTGGTCGGCTCCGAGGACGAGGCCGTCGAGCTGGCCAACCGGCACCCCATGATGATGGACTCGGTGTTCACCGCCGACCTGATGCGCGGCATGGACGTGGCCGAGCGGCTGCGGGCGGGCGAGGTCCACGTCAACGACGCGCACGCCCGCCACGGGGCGGAGAACCAGATGCCGGGCTTCACCAGGCGCCAGTGGATCGGGGTCCAGCGCACCCCGCTGACCCTGCCCGAGTGGGCGAGCGACCCGGCCGGTCGCCGATGAGGAGGGCGCTGGTCGTCCGGGGCGGCTGGGAGGGGCACGTCCCCGTCGAGGCGACGGAGCTGTTCGTCCCCGAGCTGGTCCGCGCGGGCTTCGAGGTGACCGTCGCCGACGACCTGGAGGTCTACGCCGACGGGCCGCTGCTGGCCGGGACCGACCTGGTCGTGCAGTGCTGGACGGGCGGCGTCCTCACCCCGGAGCAGGAGGCGGGGCTGGTGTCCGCGGTCCGCGCGGGCACCGGCTTCGCCGGCTGGCACGGCGGCCTGGTGGCGACCTTCGACGGCAGCCACGACTACCTGCGGATGGTCGGCGGGCTCTTCCTGCACCACCCCGAGGACTTCCTCACGTACGACGTCGTCATCGACCCCGCGCACGCCGACCACCCGATCGTCGCCGGGCTGGACGACTTCACCGTCGAGACGGAGCAGTACTGGATGCTCACCGACGCCCACAACGAGGTCCTCGCCACCACGCGGTTCGTCTCCCCGGAGACCCCCATGCCCGTCGTCTGGACCCGCAGGTGGGGGAGGGGGAAGGTCTTCTTCTCCGCCGTCGGCCACCGGCTGGAGGACCTGCGGCACCCCACCGTGTACGAGCTCACCCGGCGCGGCCTGGTCTGGGCCGGCCGGTGACGGAGGATCCGCCGTCGGTGGTGCTGGCGATGTATCCGGGGCTGCCCGCCCGGCTGTTCCCGCCCGCCGTCGCCGACCGGCTTCGCGCGGTCGCCGAGGCCGACCTGGCGGCGCCGCTCACCGAGTTCGGGACCGGCGAGGCGCGGGCCCGCCTGGAGCGGGCCGAGGTCCTGGTGACCGGCTGGGGCTGCCCGCCCATCGACGAGCACGTGCTGCGGCACGCGCCGCGCCTGCGGGCCGTCGTGCACGCGGCGGGGAGCGTCAAGGGCCACGTCGGCCAGGCCGTGTTCGCCCGGGGCATCCCGGTGAGCTCGGCCGCCTCGGCCAACGCCCTGCCGGTCGCCGAGTACACCGTGGCGATGATCCTGCTCACCGGCAAGTCCGTCCTCGCCCTCGCCCGCGAGTACCGGGCCAGGAAGGAGGACCTCCGCCTGTTCCAGGGGGCCGGTGACCACGGCGAGTACGGTAACTACGGTAGGACCGTCGGCCTGGTCGGGGCCTCCAGGATCGGCAGGAGGGTCGCCGAGCTGCTGGCCCCCTTCGACCTGGACGTGCTGATCGCCGATCCGTACCTGGACGCCCGGGACGCGCGGACGCTCGGCGCCCGCCTGGTCGGGCTCGACGAGCTGTTCGCCGACGCCGACATCGTCTCCCTGCACGCCCCCGCCACCGACGACACGCGGGGGATGGTCACCGCGGCCCGCCTGGCCGCGATGCGCGACGGCGCGACGCTCATCAACACCGCCAGGGGCTCCCTGGTGGACCAGGGGGCGCTGGTCGCGGAGCTGGCCACCGGCAGGCTGTCCGCGGTGCTCGACGTGACCGAGCCCGAGGTCACCCCCGCCGACTCGGTGCTGTGGGACCTGCCCAACGTCATCCTCACCCCCCACGTCGCCGGGGCCCTGGGCAACGAGCTGGCCAGGCTGGGGGCGTGCGCGGTGGACGAGGTGCTCCTGGCGCTGGCGGGCCGGCCGCTGCGCCACCCGGTGGACCCGGACCTGCTGGCGATCATCGCCTGAGGGGCTCAGAGCCCGCCGGTGATCGCCGTCCGAGGGGGGACCCGGACCCCGGCGGTCACCGCCCGAGGGGGAGACGGTTGTTCCCCGCCCCTTCGAGGGGGCGGGGCGGGGGACAACCGTTCCGGGATCCTCCCGTCAGATCCCGTTCCTGCCGATGACCCCGCTGTACCACAGGGCGCTGTCCTTGGGGATGCGCTCCTGGGTGTCGTAGTCGACGTGGATCAGCCCGAACCGCTTGTCGTAGCCGTACGACCACTCGAAGTTGTCCATCAGCGACCAGGCCAGGTAGCCGCGCAGGTCCACTCCCTCCTGGATCGCCTGGTGGGCGGCGAGCAGGTGGGTGCGCAGGTAGTCGAGGCGCTCGGTGTCGGCCACCCTGCCGTCCTCGGCGGTGTCGTGGTAGGCGGCGCCGTTCTCGGTGATCATCAACGGGGTGGACGGGTAGTCCCGCGCCAGCCGCACGAGGAGCCTGCGCAGGCCGTCCGCCTCGACGGGCCAGCCCATGGCGGTCACCGGCAGGTCGGGGTCGAGGTGCTCGACGCCCTCGGTGCCGGGGAAGCGGTCGGAGGAGGGCGTGCCCACCTTCGCCGCGACGTAGGTCGGCGCGTAGTAGTTGATCCCCAGGAGGTCGATCGGGGCGCCGATGAGCTCCTCGTCGCCGTCGAGGACGTGGTCCAGGCCGGTGAAGCGGGCCATGTGCTCCAGCATGTCTGCCGGGTAGTGGCCCTTCACGATCGGGTCGAGGAAGATCCGGTTGTGCAGGCCGTCGACGAGCCTGGCCGCCGCGACGTCGTGCCGGTCCTGCGGGTCGCGGGGGGAGACCGGGGTGAGGTTGACCGTGACCGAGATCTCCCTGGCGCCCGCCGCGCGCAGGGCGCGGGCCGCCAGGCCGTGGCCGAGCAGCAGGTGGTGCGTCGCGAGGAAGGCCGAGGCGGGCTCGGTGCGGCCGGGCGCCTGGTCACCGGTGGCGTACCCGAGGAAGGCCGAGCACCACGGCTCGTTGAGGGTGGTCCAGGTCTTGATCCGGTCCCCGAGCCGGTCGTAGACCGCCTCCGTGTACGAGACGAAGTGGTGGGCGGTGTCCCGTACGGTCCACCCGCCCCGGTCCTCCAGGGTCTGCGGCAGGTCCCAGTGGTACAGCGTGGCCATGGGCTCGATCCCGGCGGCCAGCAGGGTGTCGACGAGCCGGTCGTAGAAGTCGAGGCCGCGCGGGTTCACCGGCCCCGTGCCGTCGGGCTTGATCCGGGGCCACGCCACCGAGAAGCGGTAGGTGTCGACGCCGAGGCCCTGCATGAGGGCCACGTCCTCGGCGTAGCGGTGGTAGTGGTCACAGGCGACGTCGCCGGTCTGGCCGAGGTGTACCCGCCCGGAGTTCCTGGAGTAGGTGTCCCAGATGGAGGGGGCGCGGCCGTCCTCCGCGGTGGCGCCCTCGATCTGGTAGGCGGCGGTGGCGACCCCCCAGCGGAAGGCGGGTGGGAACAGGGCCAGGCCGGTGCCGGTCCGGTCGTCGGTCTGGGTCATCCCTTGATCGCTCCTTGCGTGGTTACGCGGATGTGTCGCCCGCCGGGCAGCGCCGGGACGACGGTCGGTGGCAGGGGCGCCGGGGCGGCGCCCGGCCGGTGTCCTCTCGCGCGTCGGGCCACCCTCCCGCGCCTTGTGAGCGCTCACGGGGAGTGGTGGCCACTCAACTTCGAGGCTTAATTCATATTGAAATTTAAGAGGCAAAGCTCCGTCTGCGTCAAGGTGGTGTTATCGAGTCGTTTCCCAGGTTACGGACAGTGTCGATCCGTCTCCGAGGGCCGCCGGAACCACCCGTACCGGGACGCCGGTAAGAGGCCCGCCCCCCGTCGCGGTCCGTGAGCGACCGGTGGCCACGGCCGTACGGTGTGCCGGTCGGGCGCCGGGGCGCTCAGGCAGGGGGCCTCGCGCGTCCGGGGCGGCGCCGGGGCGGTCAGGCGGGGCGTCGTCGCGCGGGTCCGGTAGCTTTCCGTGGGTGACTGTCCTTCTGCCCGGTGTGGCGCTCACCGACCACGTGTTCACCGCTCCCCTCGACCACGCCGACCCCGGTGGCGAGACGATCGAGGTCTTCGCCCGTGAGGCGGTGGACCCGGCGCGGAGGGGGGAGGACCTGCCGTGGCTGCTCTTCCTGCAGGGCGGTCCCGGGGGCAGGTCGCCGCGCCCGGCCGCCGCCGACGGGTGGCTGGGACACGCGCTGAAGACCCACCGGGTCCTGCTGCTCGACCAGCGGGGGACCGGCCGCAGCACCCCCATCACCGCGAAGACCGCGCGCGGCACGGACGCCGAGCTCGCCGCCCGCCTCGGGCACTTCAGGGCCGACTCGATCGTGGCCGACGCGGAGCTGATCCGGCGCGAGCTCTCCGGTGACCGGCCGTGGGAGACCCTCGGCCAGAGCTACGGCGGTTTCATCACGCTGACGTACCTCTCCCAGGCCCCCGAGGGCCTGGCCGCCTGCTACGTGACCGGTGGCCTGGCCGGGCTCGACGCCACCGCAGACGACGTCTACGCCCGCACCTACCCGCGCGTCCGCGACAAGGTGAACCGCTACTTCGCCCGCTACCCGCACGACTCGGAGCGCCTGGACGAGATCAGCGCCCACCTGCGCCTGCACGAGGTCTCCCTCCCCGACGGCGACGTGCTGACCGTACGCCGCCTGCAGACCCTCGGCATGTGCCTGGGCATGAGCGACGGGGCCGAGTACCTGCACTGGGTGCTGGAGGAGGCCTGGACCGGCGACCGGCTCTCCGACCTGTTCCTGTACGAGGTCATGATGGCCACCGGCTTCGTCGGCAACCCGCTCTACGCGGTCCTGCACGAGTCGATCTACGCCCAGGGCGCCGCCACCGGCTGGGCCGCGCACCGGCTGCTGCCCGGGGAGTTCCGCGAGGACGCCGGGCCGACGCTGCCCACCGGGGAGATGATCTACCCCTGGATGTTCGACGAGATCGCCGCGCTCCGCCCCTTCAAGGGTGCCGCCGAGATCCTCGCCGCCGCCTCGGACTGGCCCGCCCTCTACGATCCCGCCCGGCTGGCCGCCAACCGGGTCCCGGTGACCGCCGCCGTCTACTACGACGACATGTACGTCGACGAGGGCCTGTCCATGCGCACCGCGCGGGCGGTGGGCAACGTGCGGACCTGGGTGACCAACGAGTGGCAGCACGACGGCGTCCGCGTCTCCGGGGGCGGCGTCCTCGCCCGCCTGATGGACATCTCCAACGGAATCCACGGCTCCTGAACGTCCGTGATCAGGCAGGGGCGGCCGTCTCGGTGAGGGGGACGCGTCTTCCCGGGCGGGCACGTCTTTCCCGGGACCCGGACGGTCTCAGGCGGCGGCCGTCTCGGTGAGGGGGAGACGCACCTGGAAGCGAGTGTTCCCGGGCTCCGACTCCACGCGCAGGTCGCCGCCGTGGCGCCCCGCGACGATGCGGAAGGAGATGTCCAGGCCGAGTCCCGTACCCTCGCCGACCGCCTTCGTGGTGAAGAACGGCTCGAAGATCCGCTCACGCAGGGCCTCGGGGACGCCGGGGCCGGTGTCACAGATCTCGATCAGCGCGATCGTGTCGTGTTCGAGCCGGGTACGGACGGTCAGGATGCCGTTCCCGGCCATCGCGTCCAGCGCGTTGTGGATCAGATTGGTCCACACCTGGTTGAGCTCCCCGGCGTAGGCGGGGATGGGCGGCAGCTCGGGGTCGTAGTCGGTGGCGATGGTGATCCCCGGCGGGATCTTGCCGCGGAACATGGTGAGGGTGCTGTCCAGCAGCTCCCGCACGTTCACCGTCTGGTACGGCGCCCGGTCCATCTGGGAGTACTGCTTGGCGGAGGCGATCAGGGAGGAGATCCGCTCGGTCGCGTCCGTCACCTCGTTCAGCATCTGGGTGATCTCGATGGCCTCCGACAGCCAGTGCATCGCCCCGTCCAGGTAGCGCTCGCCCAGCGCCTCGCGCACCTTGTCCATCTTGCCGACCTTGAACCCGGCCGCCACCAGCGGCGGAGCGATCTTCCAGGCGTCCTCCACCCCCGCCTCCTCCAGGGCGTCGGACAGCTCGTCCTCGGCGTCGGAGATCTCCAGCGGGGAACGGGACGGCGCCTCGGAGACGCTGGCGGCGCACGCCTCCTGCAGGTCGATCAGGGCGCGCAGCCGCTGGGGCTCGATGCCGTCCTCGGCCAGCGCGGCCAGCCGCCTGCGCGAGGTCTTCACCCTCTCCCGCAGGTCGTCCACGGCCCGTACGGCCGCCGCGGCCGGGTTGTTGAGCTCGTGGGTGAGCCCGGCGGTGATCGTGCCGAGCGCGGTCAGCCGCTGCCGCCGGTCGATGAGCTCCCGCTGGGCCATCCCGCCGATGCGGGCCCCGTCGAGCAGGTGCACCGCCATCGGGAACCACTCGGCCATGATCATGCCGTACTTCCTGGCCGGGAGCATGAACATGCGCGTCGGCTTGGTGGCGCGCAGCGAGTGGCTGTAGGTCTCCGGGGCGCGGTCGCCCAGGTAGGCCAGGACCGCGCCGCCGTAGGCGCCGGGCTGCGAGGTCGGGGTCATCGTGACCGGCCCGGCGGTGGTCTCGGTGGTCATCACCACCTCGCCCTCGACCAGCACGGCGAAGCAGTCGGCCGGATCCCCCTGCTTGATGATCGCCTCTCCGGCGTCGTACTCCTCCTCGTCCCCGTACTTCGCGAGCCACCGGAGCTTGTCCTCGTCGAGCTTCTCGAAGAGGAACAACCCGCGGAGCACGTCGATGTCGATCATGTTGCCTCCCTCGTGAGTGCCGCGAGGGACCTCGTCCGGGGCGGTCATGTCTTCTCCAGGTAGCGGTGGACCAGGGCCACGGCCATCGCGCCCTCGCCGACCGCCGAGGCGACCCGCTTGATCGAGTCGGCCCGGACGTCGCCCGCGGCGAACACCCCCGGCACGTTGGTCTCCAGGTGGTACGGCTCCCGCCGGAGCGGCCAGTTGCGCGGCCTGTTCTCGTCGGCGGTGAGGTCGGGGCCGGTGAGGACGAAGCCCCTCTCGTCGCGCTCGATGCTCTCGCCGAGCCAGTCGGTGATCGGCTGGGCGCCGATGAAGACGAACAGCCACTCGGCCTCGACGGTGCGCTCGCCCTCGGGGCCCTTCAGCGTGATCCGCTCCATGTGGCCCTCGCCCTCGGCGCCGACCACCTCGGTCTCGGTGTGCACCTCGATGTTCGGGATCCGCGAGATCTGCTCGATCAGGTAGTGCGACATGGTCCTCTCCAGCCCGTCGCTCCTGACGATCAGGTGGACCCTGCTGGCGTACCCCGACAGGTAGACCGCGCTCTGACCGGCCGAGTTGGCGGCGCCGACGATGTAGACGTCGCGGTTCGCGCACTCGGGCGCCTCGGTCAGGGCCGCGCCGTAGTAGCAGCCGGAGCCGATGAAGTCGTCGAGGCCGGGGGCGTTCAGCCGCCGGTAGGAGACGCCGGTGGCCAGGATGACGGTGTGCGCGGCGATCGTGCCGCCGTCGGCGAAGCCGACCACCCGGGCCCGGCCCTTGACCTCCAGGCTGGTGACCGTACGGGCGGTGAGCAGCTCGGCGCCGAACTTCGCGGCCTGGCGCCGCGCCCGGTCGGCGAGCTGGGCGCCGGAGACGCCGTCGGGGAAGCCCAGGTAGTTCTCGATCCTGGAGCTCTGGCCCGCCTGCCCGCCCGAGGCGTGCTGCTCGACCATCACCGTGCGCAGCCCCTCGGAGGCGCCGTAAACCGCGGCGCCCAGCCCGCCGGGGCCGCCCCCGATCACGATCAGGTCGTAGAAGTCGGTGGCCGGGGCGGTGGACAGCCCCACGGCCTGGGCCAGCTCAGAGGGGGTCGGCGCGGTGAGCTTCGTCCCGTCGCCGGTGACGACCAGCGGCAGCCGCGTCGGGGTCTGCTCCCCGGAGGCTTTCTCCCCGGCCGCCGCGATCAGCTCGGCGCCCTCGGCGGAGTCGGCCAGCATCCAGCGGTAGGGCACCTGGTTGCGCGACAGGAAGTCCCTGACCTCGTACGACGGGGCCGACCAGCGCGCGCCCACCACCCGCAGCTCGTCGGACTCGCGCCGGTCCGTCCGCTGCCAGGCGTCGAGCTGGGCGTCCAGCACCGGGTAGAACTTCTCCTCCGGCGGGTCCCACGGCTTGAGCAGGTAGTGGTCGAGGTCGACCACGTTGATCGCCTGGATCGCGGCCTCGGTGTCGGCGTAGGCGGTCAGCAGCACGCGGCGCGCGTAGGGATACAGGTCCATCGCCTGCTCCAGGAACTCCACGCCGTTCATCTGGGGCATCCGGTAGTCGGCGAGGATCGCCGCCACGTCGTCGCCCCGCAGCCGCAGCTCGCGGACGCTGGCGATGCCGTCGGCCGCTGTGTCGGCCCGGACGACGCGGTAGGAGTGGCCGTAGCGCCGCCGCAGGTCGCGGGCGACGGAACGGGACACGCCGGGATCGTCGTCGACCGTCATGATGACCGGTTTTTCCATGTCCTGCCTTCCCCCGAGATGGAGACACCCGATATAAGGACAATCTCTCCGAAGGATGTCACATCAGCGTTAAAGCGAACATCGATCAGACGTGGTCGTGGGGGGCGGGAGCCCCGGGGGGCGCGGGGGAGCCGTAGGGACGGTGGCCGGGCATCCCGGCGGCGCGCAGCAGGGCGGCCGGGCGGTCGCGATCCGCGAGGAAGCGCCGGAGTTCGGGGTCGGCCGCCCAGATCTCGCGCATGGCCTCGTGCCCGACCCGGTCGGCGACGATCTGCAGGGCGATGTCCTGCCTGACGTACTCGACCGCCATCGCGACGACGGCCGGGTCCTCGGTGTAGACGCCCCACGCGGTGCCACCGGCGAAGCCGCCGACCAGGGCCTCCCGCCGGTCACCCGTGACGACCAGCAGCCGGTGGTCCGGGTTCTCCTTCGCGCCCCCCTCGCCCTCCGGGCGGGGGAAGCGGTGCTCGTACAGGTTCCCGACCGGCTCCCGCGCCGCGCCGAAGTGCATCACCGAGGTCTCGACCCCGCGCTCGACCGCCCGCCTGATCAGCGGAGAGAGCGGTCCCATCTCCTCGGGCCAGATCGACACGAACAGGTCGCCCCGCGCCCCGGCCACTACGTCCTCGGCCCGGGCGAGCAGCGCCCCGGCGTCCTTGAGGTTGTGGATCAGGTAGGCCTTGGGCGGCGCCACGATCGCGGGCAGCGCGACCTCCAGCGACTCGATCGAGTCGTCGAACTCCCTGCGCATGCGCTCCAGCAGGGATCGCGGAGGCAGCGGCAGGTAGTCGGTGGCGTCGTCGGAGCCGCGCAGCTCGTAGGCCGCGCCCTTGGCCACCAGCTTGCCCAGGGTCTCGTAGACCGTGCTGCGCGGCACGCCCGAACGTTTGGCGACCTCGTAGCCGTTGAGAGGCTGTCCGGCACCGACCAGGGTGACGTACGCCTTGGCCTCGTAGCCCGACATGCCCAAGCGCTGTAATTGCTCCACTACGTCCCGCATCGCAGTTATGGTACGGCGCGAGCTACCCGTTTAGCGCTGTCCTAAAGCACCTGTTTTGTAGGATTTTCGTGACGTGAAGTCGTTCCGGCCCGTGGAACAGGGGGAACGGAACGAGGGAGCGCTCCCCGCGGAAACATTTTACTTTTATCCGGTCCCGAGGGATTCATCGTGCGTGCTCAGACGGCCGGTGACGAGCACGCGCCGGAGCCGCTCCCGGCCCGGCCCCCGCCAGGACCGGCGGGGTTCCCCGGCGGGGCGTGCCACGGGGCCGGGGCCCGTCCCCCGGAGGGAGCGTGCGAGGTAATTTCGGTCGCGCCCGCGCTCCCGGCCGCCGCTACGCCGTCCCCAGGGCCCTGAGGGCGAACTCCGCGACCGTGTCGGCGTACTCGTGGGTGAGGGGGGCGGTGCGCAGCATCCAGCGGTGGTAGATCGGCCCGTACAGCAGCTCGACGGCCACGTCCAGATCCGCGTCCCCGGCCACCTGGCCCGCCCGCTGGGCGCCGCGCAGCCGCTCCCTGGTCGCCTCCAGGTGCGGTCCCATGATCCGCTCGACGATCTCGGTGTTGATCCTGGGATCGCTCAGCGCCTCGACGGTCATCGCCCGGCTCATCGTGTCGAGCCGGGGATCGTTGTACTCGTCGACGATGGCCCGCAGCACGACGCGCAGGTCGGCCCCGAGGTCGCCGGTGTCGGGCAGCGCGTGGTGCCCCTTCTCGTCCCCGGTCACGGCGAGGACGGCGTCGACGAACACGGCGCCCTTGGACGGCCACCAGCGGTAGATCGTCTGCTTGCCCACTCCCGCGCGGGCGGCGATCGCCTCTATCGTCAGCTTGGCGTATCCGGACTCGGCGACCAGGTCGAAGGCGGCGCTCAGGATGGCCCGTCGCGACTGCTCGCTGCGCCGGGCCGGGTTCGGTGTTTTCACGTGCCCGAATGTACCATTTCACGAGTCGAAACGTCTCGTCTTGCTTGGTCCACCGGCGCCCGGCGGCCTCGCGGGCCGGTTCCCCCGGGGGCAGGGGCGGAACGCCGAAGGCCGCGAACGCCCCCGGCAGGGTGTTCGCGGCCTTCGAGTCTCGCCGGTCGGATCAGACCTGGTCGGCCTTCTCCAACGCGGAGCAGCAGGTGTTCACGATGAGGCGGGTGACCAGGTAGGGGTCGACGTTGGCGTTCGGACGCCGGTCCTCGATGTAGCCCTTCTTCTCCACCTCGACCTGCCACGGGATGCGGACCGAGGCGCCTCGGTCGGAGACGCCGTAGCTGAACTCGTTCCAGGGGGCGGTCTCGTGGAGACCGGTGAGGCGCTCCTCGATGCCGGAGCCGTAGTGCTTGACGTGCTCCAGGGCGTTCGCGGCGAGGGCCTCGCAGGCGGTGATGATCGGGTCGTACTTCTCGCGCATCGCCTTGGTGGAGAAGTTGGTGTGCGCGCCCGCGCCGTTCCAGTCGCCCTTCACCGGCTTGGCGTCCAGGGTGGCGCCGACGTTGAAGTCCTCCGCGGTGCGGTAGAGCAGCCAGCGGGCGATCCACATGTGGTCGGAGGCCTCGACGGGACCGGCCGGGCCGATCTGGAACTCCCACTGGCCCGGCATGACCTCGGCGTTGATGCCGGAGATGGCCAGCCCCGCCTCGATGCAGTAGTCGAGGTGCTTCTCGACGATCTCGCGGCCGAAGACCTCGTCGGCGCCGACGCCGCAGTAGTAGCCGCCCTGCGGGGCGGGGAAGCCGCCGATCGGGAAGCCGAGCGGGCGGCCCTCCTTGAAGAAGGTGTACTCCTGCTCGATGCCGAACCAGGACTCCTGGGCGGCGTACTTCTCGGCGACCTCGACGAGGGCGGCGCGGGTGTTGCTGGAGTGCGGGCTCATGTCGATGTTGAGCACCTCGCACAGCACCAGCACGCTGTCGCCGCCGCGGATCGGGTCGGGGCAGGTGAAGACCGGCTTGAGGACGCGGTCCGAGGAGGAGCCGTCGGCCTGGTTGGTGCTGGACCCGTCGAAGCCCCAGATCGGGAGCTCCGCACCGTCCGCCATGACCCTGGTCTTGGAACGAAGCTTGGCGGTCGGCTCGGTGCCGTCGATCCAGATGTATTCAGCCTTGAAGCTCATCGGCGGAGTCCTTGAGGATGGAGGGATCTGCTGCTCTCAAAGATTCGCAAGTCGCGATTTCGCAACTGTTGCCCGTGTGTGAACAGGGTGTTACCCAGACCTATATGAGCAGGCAGTGGCTGTATTGAAATCCGCACACGCGGCTTTCAGGGCTGTGAGCTGCCGTTTCACGGGATGATTGGAACGATTGAGACATCCGTCACAGGTGAAATGGATTATTGCTCTAGGGGGTTTTCGTCACCTTTGTCCCACGCAGAACCTGACTGTCCCATGTGAAGCCGGGCTGTCCCATGCGGAGCCAGGCGCCGGTGTTTCGTACGAAGCCGGGCGCCTGTTTCACCCGGGACCGGGCGCCTGTCCCGTACGTGACCGGGCGCCGAAGACGCGGGCCGAGACCGACTCGTGGGCGAGCCGTCGCATGACGTCGAGGACCCTGCCGTGCACGACGGTGCCGAGGACCATGGCCTGGACCGCGGCCTCGCGGGGGCCGTCGAGCGGGATGGTGCCGATCTCGTGCTCGGTCACGAGCCGCAGGGCGGCGTCGGCGTAGGGCCGCAGGGCCTCGGCGCCGGAGGGCATGCCGAGGCGGCCGAGGGTGAGGACGGCCTGGGCCAGCTCGTCGCGGGCCGGGGCCTCGGGTTCGATCCGCCAGCCAAGGTCGGTGATCATGGCGTCGGCCTCGGCGCGGGCGCGCGCCCACTCCTCGCCGGACGTGTCCGGCTCGACCTCGGGCGCGATGGCGTACTGCGCGGTGCCCAGGACGTGGTGCAGGTCCAGGCTCTCGTCGTCGACGGCGGCCAGCACCTTGCCGATGGCGGCGATGGACAGCCGCCCGACCTCCAGCAGCGCCCGGATCAGCCGCAGCCTGCGCACGTGGTCCTCGCCGTAGCGCGCCCTGGTGGCCGAGATCTGCTCCCCGGCGGGCAGCAGGCCCTCGCGCAGGTAGTACTTGATCGTCGGGATGGGCACGCCCGATGCGGCGCTGAGCTCGGATATCCGCACCATTGGACAGTACAGGTAGCCAACGCGGGAGCCGTGCGCGAGGACGGGCGGCCTAGCGCAGCGAGGGGCGGACGTCGATGACGGTCATCCCCGCGGCGAGGGCGGAGGCCACTCCCTCGTCGGTGTCCTCGTAGGCGACGCAGGCGTACGGGGCGACGCCGAGGAGGCGCGCGGCGAGGAGATAGACGTCGGGGGCCGGTTTGCCGTAGCGGACGTCGTCCCTGGTGACCACGGTGTCGAAGAGGGGGCGCAGGCCGGTGACGCGCAGGGTCTCCTCCACGGCCTGGCGGGCGCCTCCCGAGGCCACGGCCATCGGCACCCGTCCCCGGTGCGCCTCGGCGATCGCGCTGACCGGCAGGTGCGGGGTGACCGTGTGGATCAGCCACTGGTAGGCGTCGAGTGCCGCCGCGCGGACCGCCTGGTAGTCGAACTCGGCTCCGGTCTCGGTCTCCAGCTCGGCCAGCAGCCGGTCGGCGGACAGGCCCGTACGAGCCTGGTACCAAGCGGAGTCGAGGTCCACCTGCCATCCGGCCAGCGCGGTCCGCCAGGCGCTCTCATTGGCGGAGGCGGTGTCGACGAGGGTCCCGTCGCAGTCGAAGACCAGGGCGGCGTACGGAGTGGAGGGCTGGAGTCGCTGGTGAAGCATGGTCGCCTAACACGTGACGGTGGATCTCCGCACACTTTACCGCGCACCAAAAAACGGGGCGCTTGCCCGGGGGGTGGTCGCGTCACCATGAAGGGTGAGATCGCGACGGCGGGCGCGCGGACGTGCGGGTTGACGCTCCTCGGCCGGGGCGGTGCCCAGGCGTCGCCGGTGAGAACCGGTGGGACGGCGGGCGCGCGGGCGAGAGGGACGCCGGTACGGGGAGGATCTAGCTGATCTCCCCCCAGCCGTCGTGCCGTGCCCTGGACAGCTCGGCCTCCATCTCCTCCAGCTCCTGCATGAATCCCTGGAACCCTCTCGGGCCCAGGCGGCGCCAGACGAGCAGCTGCAGGGAGCGCGTCTCCTCGTCGAGGGGAGGCTCCTGGCGGAGCGGCTCCAGCAGCTCCTGGGCCTGCCGGTCGGCGGCCTGGAGCTCCTCGACGGTGAAGCGGATGCCGTGCTCGCGCTCCAGTAGCCGGATGTGCGGGTCGTTGCGCAGTCTCTGGTCCCTGGCGCGCCGGGCGCGCCTGGCGGCCAGCTCGTCGTGGACGTGCGCGCTGGAAACCTGGTGCGGCGTCTCGGCCGGACGTGGAGTCATCGTGTGGTTCGCCTCCGTCGGGCGGCTCCTTTTCTGGAACCTCTGTTAGAAACGACGCTCAGGAGGCGCCGGAGGTTGTCGGAATTTTTCCCCGAAGCCCCGGCGCCACAGGCGTTGTGCCCCGAACCGTGCCCTTGACAGCCTTGACGCGAGCTTGACTTAAGAATAATTTTCACCCTGATGCCTTCTGGTGAAAGGAATACTTGTGGCCGCAGGTGCGCTCGGACGCATACAGACCGAGACGCCCGCGCTGCCCGAGGCGCTGCGCCGGGTGGGGGAGGCGATCCTGGCCGACCCCGCCGAGGCGGCGCGATCCACGATCATCACGCTGGCCGAGCGGAGCGGCAGCTCACCCGCCACGGTGACCCGCTTCTGCCGGGTGTTCGGCTTCGCCGGGTACGCCGGGCTGCGGGTCGCGCTGGCCACGGAGAACGGGCGTGCCGCGCAGGCCAACTGGGACGCGGGGGTGGGCCACGAGATCGGTCCCACCGATCCGCTCGACGCGGCGATCGGCGTGATGGCCGCCGCCGACTCCCGGCTCATCCAGGAGACCGCGGCCCAGCTGGACGCGGGCACCGTCGCCACCGTCGCCGAGGCCGTCGTCGCGGCCCGCCGCGTCCTCATCTTCGGGGTCTCCACCAGCGGGGCGGTGGCCGTGATGATGGGCGGGCGGCTGCGCCGCATCCGGGTCCCCTGCTGGAGCCACGCCGACGCGCACGAGGCGCTCGCCGACGCCGCGCTGCTCGGCGAGGGCGACGTCGCGATCGGCATCTCCCACCAGGGCCGTACCCGCGAGGTGCTGGAGTCCCTCGGCGAGGCCGGGGACCGGGGCGCGCTGACCGTCGCGGTCACCTCCTTCGCCCGCTCCCCGCTGGCCGAGCTGTCCGACCTGGTGCTCACCACCGCGAGCCGCGAGACCACCTTCAGGCTGGGCGGCCTGGCCGCCGTCCACTCCCAGCTCTTCGTCCTCGACACCGTCTACGTCGCGGTCGCGCAGCGCACCTACGAGCAGACCAACGAGGCCTTCGAGTTGACGATCCGGGCTCTGGAGAGCCACCGCGTGGAGAGGAGCTGAGTGTGGACATCGGTGCTTCCGAGTACGTTCACGAGGTCAAGGCACTGGTGGACGAGGTCTCCAGGACCCAGGCGGACGCGGTGGGGGCCGCGGCGGCGCTGGTCGTCGGGTCCCTGCGCCGCGGCGGCGTGATCCAGGCGTTCGGCTCCGGGCACTCCGAGGCGATCGCCATGGAGATCGCCGGGCGCGCGGGCGGCCTGGTGCCCAGCAACCGCCTGGCCCTGCGCGACGTCGTCCTGTACGGGGACGCCCCGGTCGGCACCCTCCTCGGAGTCCCCGGCGAGCTGGAGCGCGACCCGTCGGTCGCCCGGCGGATCTACGACCTGGCCCCCGTCCGGCCGGAGGACGTGTTCGTGCTGATCTCCAGCTCCGGGGTGAACGGGTCGGTGGTCGAGCTGGCCTCGATCGTCAAGGAGCGCGGGCACGACCTGATCGCCCTGACGTCGGTACGGCACAGCACCGCGATGACCTCCCGCCACCCCTCGGGCCGCAAGCTCCTCGACCTCGCCGACGTGGTGCTCGACAACCTGGCCCCGTACGGCGACGCGGTCCTCCCGCTCCAGGAGGGCGGCACGTTCGGGGCGGTGTCCACGATCACCTCGGCGCTGCTGGCCCAGATGGTCGTGGCCGAGGTGGTGCGCGCCCTGACCGAGGCGGGCCTGACCCCGCCGATCTACCGCTCCGCCAACGTGACCGGCGGCGACGAGCACAACCGCGCTCTTGAGAACCGCTACGCCGGAAGGATCCGGCGAGGTGCCTGACTACCACAGGCTTCCACTCCCCGTCTCTGGCCACCTCTCACTCCCCGGCCACTCCCAGGCCACTTCCAGGAGGAAGCATGACCCAGCTATCCAGGCGTGAGCTCCTGCGCAGCGCGGCCCTGGCCGGGCTCACCCTGCCGGTCCTGTCCGCGTGCGCCACCCCCGCGGGCAACGGCGGCGCCGCGTCCCCGGCGCCCGTCGTCGGGGCCACCAGCGCGGCCAACCCGCTCGGTTTCGCCGAGGACAGGCCCCTGGAGGTCTGGATCTTCGACGGCGGGTTCGGCGACGCCTACGCCACGGGCGTCCACGAACCGCTGCTCAAGGCCAGGCACCCCAAGCTGGAGATCAAGCACAACGCCACCAAGGAGGTCGCCAAGACCCTCCAGCCGCGCTTCGCCGGGGGTGACCCGCCGGAGTTCGTCAACAACTCCGGCGCCAACGCGATGGACTTCGGCGCCCTGGTCCAGGACGGCCAGCTCGCCGACCTCACCCCGCTGTACGACGCGCCGAGCTGGGACGACCCCGCCGTCAAGGTGCGCGACACGATCGACCCGAACGCGATCGAGCTGGGCAGCTACGACGGCAAGCCCTACGTCCTCAACTACGCCAACACCGTCTGGGGCATCTGGTACTCGCGGAAGCTCTTCGAGGCCGAGGGCTGGCAGGTCCCCAAAACCTGGGCCGACTTCCTGACCCTGTGCGAGACCATCCAGAAGTCGGGCAAGATGGCGCCCTTCACCTACGCGGGCAAGCACCCGTTCTACATCTACGAGGCCATCCTCACGCTCGCCGCGAAGATCGGCGGCAAGGACGTGCTGAAGGACATCGACAACCTCCAGGACGGCGCCTGGAAGGCCGACCCGGTCAGGCAGGCCGCGGAGGCCTTCGCCGGGCTCGGCTCGAAGTACCTCCTCCAGGGCACCGCCGGGCTCGACCACGTGCAGACCCAGACGGCGCACAACAAGGGCCAGGTGGCCATGCTGCCCTGCGGCTCCTGGCTGGAGAACGAGCAGAAGGACTCCACCCCGGCCGACTTCGACTACGCGATGTTCCCGCTCCCCGACTTCGGCTCCTCCGACGCCCTCCCGTACGGCACCCTGCACGCCCAGCCGGGCGAGGAGTATATCGTCCCGGCGAAGTCGGCCAACCCCCGCGCGGGCCTGGAGTACATGCGCGCCATGCTCTCCAAGGAGGGCGCGGGCAAGTTCATGGAGCTGGTCTCCACGCTCACGGTCGTCAAGGGCGCCGCCGAGGGCCGTACGCTCAAGCCCGGCCTGAAGAGCGCCTCGGCCGCGCTGGAGGCGGCGGGCGACAACGCCGTCTGGTTCCTGTTCCGCAAGTGGTACGTCGAGCTGCACGACGAGGTGGCCGCCGCGACCGGGCAGCTCATGAACGGCAAGCTGACCGTCGACCAGTGGGCGGACCGGGCGCAGGCCAAGGCCGACGCCATCAAGAAGGACTCCTCGGTGAAGAAGTTCAGCCGATGACGGCGGCACCGGACCACCCGGGAACGGTCATGAATCGCGGCGGGGCGTCCGGGGTGGGGCGGGTCGTCGTTCGGGGCGCGAACCTCGGCGGGACGACGCCCGCGGGTGTCGGCGAGCCGTCGAGGGAACGGTAGCCCGGCGATGAACCACGGCAGGACACGGTTCGTCACGGGGTTCCTCGCGATCCCGGTGGCGCTCTACCTGATCTATGTGATCGCGCCCTACGCGCAGGCCTTCTACATCGCGTTCACCGACTGGCGCGGGGTGAACGCGACCCCGCGCCTCGTGGGGCTGGAGAACTTCCGGCGGCTGCTGGCCGACAACGTGTTCTGGCAGGCGGTCAGTCACAACCTTGTCCTGCTGGTCCTGATGCCGATCCTCACGCTCGGAATCGCGCTCTTCTTCGCCTTCCTGCTCAACGCGGGCGGGCGGGGCGGTACCGGTGGCATCTGGGGGTCGAAGTTCTACCGCGTGGTGTTCTTCTTCCCCCAGGTGCTGGCCGTCGCCGTGGTCGCCGTACTGTTCCAGCAGGTCTTCAGGCCCGACCGCAGCGGCATGCTCAACGCGCCGCTCATCGCCCTGGGGTTCGAGCCGGTCGGCTTCCTGTCCAGCACCGACGTCGCGTTCTGGTCGATCCTCGCCGTGCTGGTCTGGCAGGCGGTCGGCTTCTACGTCGTGCTCTTCTCGGCAGGCATCGCCTCCATCCCGCGCGACCTGTTCGAGGCGGCGGCGATCGACGGCGCCGGAGGGCCTCAGCTGTTCCTGCGGGTCACGCTGCCGCTGCTGTGGGACACCATCCAGGTCGGCTGGGTCTACCTCGGCATCGCGGCGCTGGACGTCTTCGCCATCGTGTGGGTGATGACGGCCGAGCACGGCGGTCCCGACCACTCCACGACCGTGATGGCGGCGGAGATCTACCGCACCGCCTTCCAGTACTTCAAGTTCGGCTACGCCTCCGCGATGGGCGTGGTGCTGTTCTTCTTCACCATCGGGTTCGCGGCGCTGGCCCTGCGCCTGTCGCGGCGTGAGCGGATCGAGTTCTAGTGGCGGACGTCGTGATTCCCCGGAGCAGGGCCCTCGCCCGCGAGGAGCGCAGGAGGCGCCTGGGGCCCCTGTCGGCCCTCACGCACGTCGCGCTGCTGGTCTGGACGGTCCTGGTCGTCGTGCCGATCGTGTGGACGTTCCTCGCGTCGGTGAAGAGCGAGGACGAGATCTTCGGCGACGCCTGGTCGCTGCCCGCCTCCCTCCGCCTCGACAACTGGGCCCGCGCCTGGGAGCAGGCGCACATCGGCCAGTACATGATCAACAGCATCGTCGTGGTGGCCTTCGGCACCCTCGGCACGATGCTGTTCGGCTCGATGGCCGCGTACGTGCTGGCCCGCTACCGCTTCCGGGGCAACCGGGCGATCTATCTGCTGTTCGTCTCCGGCCTGGCCTTCCCGGTCTACCTGGCGCTGACCCCGCTGTTCTTCGTCGTGCAGAACATGGGGACGGTCCCGGTGATCGGCCCGTTCATCGGCCTGAACACGCACGGCGGGCTGGTGCTGGTCTACATCGCCTACTCGCTGCCCTTCACCGTCTTCTTCCTCGCGGCCTTCTTCAGGACGCTGCCGGGAGCGGTGGCCGAGGCGGCCTTCGTGGACGGGGCCTCGCACGCCCGGGTGTTCTTCCAGATCATGCTGCCGATGGCGAAGCCGGGCATCGTCAGCGTGACCATCTTCAACGTGCTCGGCCAGTGGAACCAGTATCAGCTGCCCCTGGTCCTGCTCAACTCCGACCGGGACAAGTGGGTGCTCACCCAGGGGATCGCCGACATCTCCACGGCCGCGGGCTACGACGCCGACTGGTCGGCCCTGTTCGCCGCGCTGAGCATGGCCATCCTGCCCATGCTGATCGTCTACACGCTCTTCCAGAGCCAGATCCAGAAGGGCCTCACCGCGGGCGCGCTCAAGTAGATCGGGCAGGCGGGACGGTGTTCTTCCCGGACCGTGTGAGGGCGTCGAGCAGGCCGGGGAACGCCTCGTCCATCTCGGCGCGGCGGAGGGAGTTCATCCGCGAGGTCCCGGCGTAGTGCTGCCGGATCAGGCCCGCCTCGCGCAGCACCCTGAAGTGGTGGGTGGCGGTGGACTTGCTGACCGGCATGTCGAAGTCGCCGCACCTGATGGCCTCTCCGGCGGCGTGGAGCTGCGTGACGACGCTCCGGCGCACCGGATCGACGAGAGCCTCCAGCACCCGCTGGAGGTCGAACTGCGCCACCTGTGGATGCGGCGGTGTACGTCCCATGGCTCCCATAGTACGACCATCGTCAAAGTTTGACAGCCATCGTACTTATGCGTGACAGTGGACCGCGTTCACGGCGAGCGAAGGACGGTGGCATGGCGAGAACCGTGCGGTTCCACGAGATCGGCGGGCCCGAGGTGATGCGGCTGGAGGACCTGGAGACGGGCGAGCCCGGACCGGGCGAGGTGCGCATCCGGGTCGAGGCGATCGGGGTGAACAGGGCGGAGGCGCTGTTCCGCCGAGGCGAGTACATCGAGCCGGTGAAGAGCCTCCCCGGCAGGCTCGGCTCCGAGGCGGCCGGGGTGGTCGAGGCGGTCGGGCCTGGCGTGAGCGGGTTCGCGGAGGGGCAGCCGGTCAGCAGTGTTCCTGCGTTCTCGCAGAACGACTACGGCGTCTACGCCGAGCGGGCGATCGTTCCCGCGGCGGCGCTCCTGCACCGGCCCGACGGGATGGACGCGGTGTCCGGTGCCGCGGTGTGGATGCCCTACCTCACCGCGTACGGCGCGCTGGTGGAGGTGGGGGGAATGCGGGCGGGCGACGTGGTGGCGCTGAACGCCGCCTCCAGCGGCGTCGGCCTGGCCGCGATCCACACGGCGAACCGGGTGGGGGCGACGCCGATCGCCCTCACCCGCACCCGTGCCAAGGGGGAACGGCTGCTCAGGGAGGGGGCGGCCGAAGTGATCGTCTCCGACGAGGAGGACGTACCGGCCAGGCTGCTGGCCCTGACCGGCGGAAAGGGGGCCGAGTACGTCTTCGACGCCGTCGCCGGGCCGGGCGTGACCGACCTGGCACGGGCGGTGGCCCCGGGCGGCACCCTCCTCCTGTACGGGGCGCTGAGCGGGCGGCCGACCCCGTACCCGGGATTCGACCTGGGCATGCCCGCCCTCAACGTGCGGACCTACACGGTGCTGGAGACCACGAAGGACCCCCGGCGGCTGCGCCGGGCCGAGGCGTTCGTCACCTCGGGCCTGCGCGCCGGGGCCTTCCGCCCGGTGGTGGACCGCTTTTTCCCGCTGGAGGACGTCGTGGAGGCGCACCGGCACATGGAGTCCGGCCCCCGGTTCGGCAAGATCGTGGTCACCGTGCCCCGCTGACGGCGGCGCGGGACACCGATCGCCCTCACGGCGTACGAAGCGGTCGACACCTGCCCGCGCCCGCCGATTCGGGGCGGCGTGGGCACGTCCCCGGCGGGGCGCGTCCAGGCGGGGCGCGTCCGGGGAGAGGGGGTCCGGGTGGGGCGGGGCGGCATGTTCGGCGGCGGCTCCGCGATCAGGGTCGCTTGAGCCTCTCCTAAGGCTGCCTTCAGGTTCGATTGGCGCGAACGGGTTGACGGGCGGGGAGTGTTGGGGGGTAGGTTCGTTAGGAAAGTTTCCTAACGAGCAAGACGGGTCCCGCACAACCGGGATCACTTCTCCGCTCGCGTCCCTATCCCCGTCGTCCCCGTCCACGTTCTGGCCCCCAGCCCAGGAGAGCTCCCATGTGAGGCCGTTTCCCTCAGAAGAGCCTCCGGGCGTTCCTCCACCCCCTTCCCTGGAGAGACACGTGCCCTTCTCGTCGAACCCCCGTTCCGGCCGCCGTTCCCTGCGTTTCCTGCTGGCCTCGGCCGCGACCGCCGTCCCGGTCCTGATCGCCCCCGCCGGTGCCGGGCACGCCGCCACGCTCTCGCCCGCGTCGTTCTCTCCCGCCGGGCTGTCCGTGTCCTCCGCCGCGGTCGACCTCACCGACCCGCGCAAGAAGGACATCGCCATGCAGCTGGTGTCCAGCGCCGAGAACTCCTCGCTGAACTGGAAGGCGCAGTACAAGTACATCGAGGACATCGACGACGGCCGTGGCTACACCGCCGGGATCATCGGCTTCTGCTCCGGCACCGGGGACATGCTCGACCTCGTCGAGCGCTACGCCCAGCTCAAGCCGGGGAACGTGCTCGCCAAGTATCTTCCCGCCCTGCGCAAGGTCGACGGCACCGACTCCCACCAGGGCCTCGACCCGAACTACACCAAGGACTGGGCCACCGCCGCCAAGGACACGGTCTTCCAGCAGGCCCAGAACGAGGAACGCGACCGGGTCTACTTCAACCCCGCGGTCAGCCAGGCCAAGAAGGACGGCCTGCGCGCCCTCGGGCAGTTCGCCTACTACGACGCCATCGTCATGCACGGCGGCGGCACCGACCCCCAGAGCTTCGGCGCGATCCGCAAGAACGCCCTGAAGAAGGCGAAGCCCCCCGCGCAGGGCGGCGACGAGACGAAGTACCTGCACGCCTTCCTCGACGCCCGCAAGGTCGCGATGAAGGCCGAGGAGGCCCACGAGGACACCAGCCGCGTCGACACCGCCCAGCGCGTCTTCCTCAACAACGGCAACCTCGACCTCGACACCCCGCTGTCCTGGAAGGTCTACGGGGACCCCTTCAAGATCAGCTAACCCCCACCAAGGACCCCGGCGGCACCCCACCCCGCCGGGGTCCTTTCCTTGGCACCCTCGAATAACGAGAGTCGTCGATCGCCGGCTGCTGGCCGGGTCGTTGAAATACGGTCGGGCCACCGTCTCACCGATCGTCGGCGAGTAGCCGGCCGCCTCCCGGCGGAAAACACCCTGGCCGCCGGGCTGAAGGAAACCGTCCACCTGGCCAGATACCTGCCGGACCCAGCCTTCGGAAGGAAGATCTCGCGACAACCGAACAAGCGGGGATCGAGCCGACCCCGCTGGCGAGCTCGCTCCGTGATGGCCTGTGACAAGAGCCGGAACACGAGGTTCCCAACCCGGCGCTGGGACCCGTGACAGGCGTTCTGCTAGGCTGCCGACCGTTTGGTGTTGGATTTCCGGATGAGAGGGAGGTGAGGTTTGATGACCGCGGTGAAGACCGCTGCCATGCGCAGCGCCCGGACATTCCTCACGTCCCGGGCCCCGGTCTGACCCACTTCTTCCCCTCGCCATAGCCGTCCGGCTTGGGAGGCGGGGGTGATGCCTGCGTCTCGTCGGGGCCCCTTCCCGCAAGGTGTCTCACGTTGCCAAACCTCTTCACCGATCCATCCGGCGTCGGCCTGACCCGGTACGGATGGACGGAAACACTCGACAACGCCTTCGCCGAACACCGCGAGGCCGGTCTGGTACCGGCCCGGATCGCACGGGTGGATCGCGGCCTGTGTGACGCGGTCACCGAGTCCGGCCCGGTGCGGGCCGCCCTCACGGCGCTGTACTCTCCCGACCCGCTCCTGGCGCCCTGCACCGGCGACTGGGCCGCGCCGCGTCCGGGCCGCGAACCGGAGCTGGTGGCCCTGGCCGGACCGCTTCCGTCACGTCCGCGCGTGCTGGACATCGGCTGCGGGCCAGGCCGCGCCAGCCTGGTGCTGGCCGAGGAGGCCGCCGCCGAGGTCACCGCGATCGACCTGCACCAGCCGTTCCTCGACGAGCTGACGCGAGCCGCCGCCGCCTGCGGCGTCGGCCACGCCATCCGTACCGTTCGGGCGTCGATGGCGGATCTGCCCTTCCCCGATGAGAGCTTCGACCTGATCTGGGCTGAAGGATCCGCCTACCACATCGGCTTCGACACCGCGCTGCGCTCCTGGCGGCGGCTGCTCGCCCCCGGCGGCACGCTGGTCGTCACCGAATGCGAGTGGACCACCGATTCCCCGTCCGCCGAGGCGCGGGCGTTCTGGGACCGGCACTACCGGCTGCGCACCCAGGACCAGAACGCCGCCGCGGCGCGCGGCGCCGGATATTCCGTCGCCGCCTGGCACCCGCTCCCCGACAGCGACTGGTCCGAGGAGTACTACACGCCGCTGTCGGAACGAGCCCGCTCGGCCGACCTGACCGTGGCAGGGATGCGCGAAGCGGTCGCGGCCACCCTGCGAGAGATCACCATGCGCCACGAACACGGCACCGACTACCAGTACACCGGCTACGTCCTGCGCCCTCAGGCAAGCACAGAAACGGACTCGAACCTCCCCATGGCCACTTCCTGGATCACCCGCCCCGAGACCGCCGCCGACCTTGCCCAGATCCGCGAGGTGAACGTCGCCGCCTTCCCCACCTCTCACGAGGCCGACCTGGTCGAGGCCCTGCGCGCCGACCAGCAGGCGTGGATCCCCGGCCTGTCCTGGGTCACCGAGGCCCCCGACGGCTCCATCGCCGGATTCGCGCTGCTCACCCGCTGCCACGTCGACGGCGCTCCGGCGCTCACCCTGGGCCCGTGCGCCGTCAGGCCCGAGCAGCAGCGGAGCGGCGCCGGTTCCGCCGCGATCCACGCCGCCCTCGACGCCGCCCGTGAGCACGGCGAGAACCTCGTGCTCGTGCTCGGCCACGCCGAGTACTACCCGCGCTTCGGCTTCACCCCGGCCTCCGGCCACTCCATCCGGCCGCCCTTCGACGTCGAGGACAAGTACATGATGGCGCTCGTCTTCGACCCCACCCGGCCCGTGCCGACCGGCGTCATCCGCTACCCGGCGGCGTTCGGAGTCTGACCCGGGCCCTCCGGGACGAGACCACGGCCATCCAGGGGTTCGGGGCTCTCGGTAACTCCGGGGCCATTGTCGCTCCGTCCTGGTGACGCACGTACCCGGCGACCTGTCGGCGATGGAAACCCGATCGCCGGCAGGTTCGCCCGCCACCGGCCTCAAGGGCGAGCACCGGGTGCGAGCGCCTCGTGCCGCGACTCGGTCTCTTTCCGCGGGGATCGGCTCGCTGAAACCGATCACCGGCAGCGTCGTTCCGCCGCGGGACCGGAGTCTCCCCGGCGCGCCGGTTATCGGGTGGAGAGGTTTTTGAGGGCCTCGCGGCGGCTCAGGCCGCTGATCCGGGTGTGGTCGACGTAGCGGACCACCTCGCCGGGGTTCGTCTTGGCGTACTCGCGCAGGGCCCAGCCGATCGCCTTGCGGGCGAAGAAGTCGTTGTCGGACAGGCTCGGCTCGATGCAGGCGTACAGCAGGCCGGTGTCGGTGGCGGACTTGAAGCGGTTCTGGCTGAGGATGGCCGTACGGCGCTTCCACAGGTCGGTGCCGCGGGCCCAGCGGAGCATGAGGGGGCGCATGGTGTCGGGGAAGGCCGCGAGCAGGCCGCCGACGCGGTGGACGGCGAGCTCGTCGACGTAGTCCCACCAGGCTCCGGTGACGATCATCTCCTCGTACATCGGCAGCGCGTCGAGTGTCTGGAAAGCGCGGTAGAGGCGGAATCCGGTCAGCTCGATCGCCGCGTAGCGCTCCTCGCGGTACTCGGCCCCGCGCCACAGGGTCAGCGTCGCCTCCCGCCACGCGGACGCCGCCTCCACGGGGTAGTCGGCGAAGACCCGCTTCAGCGCGGTGCGGCGGGGCGCGGCCTGCACGCCGAGGAACGGCATCGACGACTTCATGTAGGCCCGCATGACCGGGGCCTTGGCGGGGTCGGCCACATCGGTGAGCGCCATTCGCACGGCTTTCTGCAGTATCTCCACGCTCGCCCACCACTTCCCGTTCGCTTCGCGGACGCTTGATTCTCACAGGCCGCGCCGCTCGCCGCGCCGGGTTCGGCGGGCGTCATACCTTCTGGCTACTCCGCTCGCCGGTCGCCAGGCCGTCGAACAGGACGGTGATGTAGTGCTCGGCGAGGCCGGTGGTGTTGAGACGGCCTCCCGGGCGGAACCAGCGCACCGCCACCCAGATGGTGTCGCGGATCATACGGTAGGTGAGCTTGGGGTCGACGTCGGCGCGGAACAGGCCGTCGGCCTGGCCGAGTTTGATCTGCCCGACCCACATGCGCTCGACCTCCTCCTCGGCCCTGACCAGGTAGTCGAAGCGGTCGCCGGGGAGTGACCTCAGGTAGTTCCAGTCGTTCTGCATGACGGTGATCGCCGCGCGGTGGGGCTCCAGCGTGCTGAACCCGATGCGCACCATCTCTGAGAGGATCGTGCGGGGATCGCCGTTCTTGTCCAGGGCGGCGCGGTAGCGGCCGACGAGGTCGTCGAGGAAGGTGGTCAGCACCTCGTCGACGATCGTCTCCTTGGAGTCGAAGTGGTGATAGAGGCTTCCGGACAGGATGCCCGCCTCCTCCGCGATCTCCCGGACGGTCGTCGCCTGGAAGCCCTTGCGGGCGAAGAGCTCGGCGGCGAGTTTGACGAGATGGTCGCGGCGCTCTGAGGCGGGGCCGGATGTGGCCGCGCGCTTGGTTCCACTCTGGCGTTTGACCGGGGTCGTGGTCGCGCCGCCGGAGTTCTTTCGCGTGTTCACGCCCCCATTATGAGCCCTTGCGCAATCGCTTGTTCACCTGAACGCGCCAGCTCACCCCCGCCCTCGCGCATGCTCCTCTCTCTGGCCAAATGCTTGCTACATCTGCCGCCGGGCGGGCGCGGAGGGGCCCGTACGAGGGGCGGGGTGCGCGTCGCCGGTGGGTCCGTGCTCCGGTGGATCGCGGGAGGAGAGGCCCGTACCGGGCGGCGGTGAGGTCTTGTACCCGGTGTCGCGTGGGGCATCTGAAATGGATTCGTCCCCTGGAGGGGGCTCGTCGTACGTGGCGGTCACGCGTTTCCCGCCCCTCTATCAGCGGACCTTTGACCCGTCCATCGTTCCGATCCGCAAAATCCTGAGCCGAAGGCCAATGGTCAGCCCACTAGCAATTAGGAAACTTTCCTATTAGATTTGCGCAGAGCCGCTGTGGGAGCGCTTTCCCGCAGGGGTCCGGTGACAACGTGGTGTCTGCGCGTCTTCGGCAGGAACGCCGACCGGCCGTCAGGCGAGGAGGGGTGAATGAAGCGCGGCCCAGAGCTGCTCCGCCTGGCGGAGACGGTCGTCTTTCCCGGCTTCGAGGGCAAGTCCCCGCCCGACTGGATACGACGCCGGCTCGGTGAGGGACTGGCCGGGGTGGTGCTCTTCTCCAGGAACATCGCCACCCCCTCCCAGGTCGCCGATCTCACGGCCGCGCTCCGCGAGGAGAATCCCCAGGTCCTGGTCGGCATCGACGAGGAGTCCGGTGAGGTCACCCGTCTGGAGGCCGTGGGCGGGAGCACCCGGCCGGGCAACTTCGCCCTCGGCGTGGTCGACGACACCGGCCTCACCGAGGAGCTCGCCGCCGACCTCGGCCGCGACCTGGCCCTGGCGGGGGTCAACCTCAACTTCGCCCCCTCGGCCGACGTGAACTCCAACCCCGACAACCCGGTCATCGGCCTGCGCTCCTTCGGCGCGGACCCCGACCTCGTCGCCCGGCACACCGTCGCCTGGATCCGGGGCATGCAGTCGGCGGGAGTGGCCGCCTGCGCCAAGCACTTCCCCGGCCACGGCGACACCTCGGTCGACTCCCACCACGGCGTGCCGCTCGTCGCCGCCACCCCGGAGGAACTGCGCGACGTGGCGCTGCGGCCCTTCCGCGCGGCCATTGAGCAGGGGGTACGCACGGTCATGACCGGGCACCTGCTCGTCCCCGCCCTGGACCCCGCGATGCCCGCCACCCTCAGCCGCCCGGTCCTGCACGACCTGCTCAGGGCCGAGCTGGGCTTCGAGGGCGTCATCGTCACCGACGGCATCGAGATGGCCGCCGTCTCCGGCCCGTACGGCATCGGCGGGGCCTCGGTCCTCGCCGTCGCCGGGGGCGCCGACGCGATCTGCGTGGGCGGCGAGCACGCGGACGAGGAGACCGCGATCGGGATCCGCGACGCGATCGTGGACGCCGTGATCGAGGGCAGGCTCTCCGAGGAGCGGCTCGCCGACGCCTCCCGGCGCGTCTGCGAACTCGCCCTCTGGGCCACGACCACCCACCGGAGCGCGCTCTCGCGCCCCGGCACCCCCGGCCGTCCCGGTGACCCGTCGATCGGCCTGACCGCCGCCCGGCGGGCCCTGCGGATCACCCGCCGCTCCGCGGCCACGGTGTTCCCCCTGCCTGCCCCGCCGCACGTCGTCGAGCTCGCCCCCGAGATGAACCTCGCCATCGAGAAGGACACCCCGTGGGGCGTCGGCGAGCCACTCGGCAAGCTCCTCCCCGGTACCACGGTCACCCGGCTGGTCGCCTCCACCGCCACCGGGGGCGCCATCGAGGCCGTGCTCGCCGCGGCGGCCGAGCGTCCCCTGGTCGTCGTCGTCCGCGACGCGCACCGCCACCCCTGGCAGGCCGACGCGCTCCGGCACCTCCTGGCCGCCCGCGCCGACGCGGTCGTGGTCGAGATGGGCCTGCCCGGCCGCTCCGACCTCGGCGCCGTCCACATCGCCACCCACGGGGCCTCCCGCGTCTGCGGCCAGGCCGCCGCCGAACTCCTCGCCGGAGACACGGGCACCGCCTGACCGGGAGCCCTCTCCCCGGAGTACGGTGCCTTTCGGTGCCTTTCGGTGCCTCTCGGGGTACGGCGGTGAGGATTCTGTCGGGGCGGGCTGCTTGAATCGCGGGATGAATGCGGCACAGTTGCTGGCGGACCAGCGGGAGATCCACGGGGTCGATCTGGCGGGGCTCTCGCTCGGCGACCATCTGACCGGTGACGGCCCCTACGTGTTCAGGGAGTGCGATCTCACCGGCGTGGACCTCGCCGGGGCGTCGCTGGTGGGGGCCTCGTTCGAGAAGTGCGTGCTGGAGCGGGCCGACTTCCGCCGTGCGGACCTGGACGGGGCGCGTTTCTCCGGCGGCGGGGGAGCGGGGCTCAGGTTCGCGAACGCCGAGCTCGTCGACGCGACCTTCACCGACGTCGACCTGTCGGGCGCGCGCTTCGAGCTGGCCCTGCTCACCGACGTCACCTTCACCGGCTGCCGCATGATCGGCGCGGTGCTGTCCGCCTGCCGGGGCACCGGTTACCGGTTCGACGGTTCCAACCTGGCGCTGGCCGACCTCACCGGCTGCTCACTGCGGGGCCTGCACCTGCGGGGCGTCCGTTTCGACGACGCCAACCTGTCGGGCTGTGACTTCACCAAGACCGTGTTCGAGGACTGCCGCCTGATCGGCGCCCGCACCGTCGAGACGGTCTTCACCAAGGCGGACCTGCGCGGCGCCGACCTCGGCGAGGTCGACGACACCCGGCTCCGTTCGCTGCGCGGAGCGGTCGTCAGCCCCACCCAGGCCGCCCTGATCCTCGCCGCCCGAGGTCTCACCGTGAACTGACGTTCCGATGCCCCCTCACGGCTTCACCGTTCCGATGCGACGTCGCATCTAGACATGAAAGGTGAACAACCGGGAAACTCTGCATGATTGCGGCGAAAGGGGCCATGGCATGGGCGGGATCTGTGACGGGCGGGTGGCGATCGTGACCGGCGCCGGACGCGGCATCGGCAGGGAGCACGCCCTGGAGTTCGCCAGGCAGGGGGCCAGGGTCGTGGTCAACGACCTCGGCACCGGCCGCGAGGGCGACGGGCGCTCCGCGAGTCCCGCCCTGGAGGTGGTCGAGGAGATCCGCGACCTGGGCGGCAGAGCCGTGGCCAACAGCGACGACGTCACCGAGTGGGACGGCGCGGCCCGCCTGGTCAAGATGGCGCTGAGCGCCTTCGGCCGGTTGGACGTGCTGGTCAACAACGCCGGGTTCGTCCGCGACCGGATGCTGGTCTCGATGACCGAGCAGGAGTGGGACGACGTGATCCGGGTCCACCTCAAGGGCCACTTCCTGCCGCTGCGGCACGCGGCTGCCCACTGGCGCGAACGGTCGGAGGCGGGCGACCCCGTGGACGCCCGGGTGATCAACACCTCCTCCGGGGCCGGGCTGTTCGGCGGCCTCGGACAGGGCAACCACTCCGCGGCCACGGCGGGCGTCGTGGCACTCGGCCAGACCGCCGCCGCGGAGCTCGGCCGCTACGGCGTCACGGTGAACACGATCGTCCCGGCCGCCCGTACCCGGATGACCGGGGAGGCCCCCGCCACGACGGCCGGGCCCGAGGGCGGCTTCGACGCCACGCACCCGGCCAACATCGCCCCCCTGGCGACCTGGCTCGGCTCGGCCGGGTCCCGGCACGTCACCGGCAGGGTCTTCGAGGTCGAGGGCGGGGCCGTCTCCCTCGCCGACGGCTGGCGCCACGGTCCCCGCGCCGACCGGGGAGCCCGCTGGGCCCCCGCCGACATCGGCGACGCCGTCGCCAAGCTCCTGATCGACGCCCCCGACCCGGAGCCCGTCCACGGGACCTGACCGGGTGGTGTTCAGTCGCCGACGCCTGACGGACCGCACCGTCGGATCAGACTCACGCCCGGCCGCCAGGTGAGATCAGACGGCTTTCGTACTCATGAGGCCCGCGGCGAACCTCCGGGGTATTCTGCACAACCGGAGGTTCACCGCGACCTCCCAGGGATCGGCCGCGGCCACAGACCTTCTGAGCTGCGGCCTCACCGTGAGGTCCTCATCGCCCCCACGGGGGTCGCACCATGATTCAGTCGCCCAGGTTCGCGAACAGCGCACCCAGGTCCTCATCGCCCCTGTGAGGGGTCACAGCTCATCCGCTCCAGCCGGGTGGCGGTCCTCGTCGTCCCGGCGAAGGTCCGCGACCGGATCCAGCGGGCCGACGTCGGCGGCGGGTGTCAGCGCGGCGCGTACGCCCTCGGCAGCCGCATGCCGCGGTCGGCCATGATCTGCCGGACGACGTCCGGGTAGTCGGTGATGATGCCGTCGATGCCCGTGTCCATGAGGGCCCTGATGGTGGCGGGGTCGTCGCAGGTCCACGGGATGACCTTCAGGCCACGCGCGTGCGCCGCCCGAACCATCGCCCTGTCGACGTAGAAGCGGAAGCCCGGGTCGCCGATCTTGCCGTTCTGCGGGAAGCCGTACACCGGAGACAGCGCCGTGACGCCGCGGATGGCGTCGGCGGCCTTCACGAAGTCGCCGCCGAAGTCGTCGGCGTCGAGCCCGCCGAGCCACGGCGAGGCGCCGGGCATGCCCACCTGCAGGAAGTCGTAGTTGGTCAGCGCCACCAGGGGCCAGGTGCGCGCGAGCCGGTGCATCTCCTTCAGCGCGCCCCAGTCGAAGGACTGGATGGTGACCTGGCGCTCGATCCCCGAGGCGCGGATCTCCTCGAACACCCGGCGGACGAACAGCTCGCGCGGCGCGGTCTGCTCCGGGGCGCCCGCCTCGACCTTGGTCTCGATGTTCAGCGTGACCTTTCTGGCGCGGTAGCTCTTGACGAGGTTCAGCACGTCCCTGAGCTCGACCATCCGGAAGCCGCGGATCACCTCCTGCCGGGGGAACCCGGGCAGCTGCTGGTATCCGCAGTCCATGGTCTTGATCTGGGCCAGGGTCAGGTCCTTGATGTACTTGCCGACGTACGGGTACATCGGGTCTCCGGGCGTGACCGGCGCGGTGTCACGGCACTTCTGGGCGCTGACCTGCCGGTCGTGGTTGACGACGACCTTCTCGTCCTTGGTGACGTGGGTGTCCAGCTCCAGGGTGCTGACCCCGAGACGCAGGGCCTTGGCGAAACCCTCCAGCGACGCCTCGGTCGTCAGGCCGAGGCCGCCGCGGTGGGCCTGGAGGTCGAAATCAGTCCGCTGGGGCCACCCGTGGGGGTGACCGGCCGTCGAGGCGTGGGCGGCTACCGGCATGGTGAGTGCCGGCACGAGGGCCAGGCTCACCAGAAGATTGCGAAGGTGCATGGGATGCTCCGCTCCGTTGGGACCGTCTGACCCTCGGGACGTTAGATCGGTGGCGGATCTCGATTACTGCCGTGACGTATTGAGGTCGTGAACGTTCACGGAACGCTCCTGACGACGGCCCCTGACGCCCCAACGCGACGGCGTGCGGACGGGCACCCACACGGCCCACACGACCGGCACGCCTCGCGCGGGCCGGAGGTACGGGGTCATAACCCGGCACCGCTTCTGGGTAAGGTGTCTTTTGTTTATTTGGTACTGACGTAGGGGATTTTCATGGGCGTCTCTGTGGCGTACGCGACCTTCGCCGATCCGGACGGGCTCGACGACGAGAAGGAGGTCGCCGTCGCGGCGTGGGCCGAGGAGGGGATCGCTGGGCAGATCGTGCGGTGGGACGACCCCGGGGCCGACTGGGCCGCGTTCGACGCCGTCGTGGTCCGTACGCCCTGGGACTACGTGGAGCGGCGGGCGGAGTTCCTCGCGTGGGCTCACCGGACGGAGTCGGTCACGCGACTGCTCAACCCGGCGGCCGTGCTGGAGCGCAACACCGACAAGACGTATCTGCGGGACCTGGGCGTGCCGTCCATCCCGACCTACTGGGTCGCACCGGGGGAGGCCGTGGACCTTCCCGCCCTGGACGAGTACGTGGTCAAGCCCTCGATCTCGGCGGGGGCCCGCGACACGATCAGGACCGGGGACCGGAAGGTGGCCGAGGCCCACGCGGCCCGGCTGGCCGCCGAGGGACGGACCGCGATGGTCCAGCCGTACCTGGACATGGTCGAGGCCGAGGGGGAGACCTCGATGCTGTATTTCGGCGGCCGGTTCAGCCACGCCGTCCGGCGCAACGCGATGCTGGTGGAGAGCGCCACCAGGCCGGGGCAGGGGAACGACCACGGGGAGCTTCGCGTCCCCGGCCCCGACCAGTTCGCCCTCGCCGAACGGGTGCTCGGCGAGTTCCCCGAGGTGCTCTACGCCCGGGTGGACCTGGTCCGCCTGGCCGACGGCAGCCCGGTCCTGATCGAGGTGGAACTCACCGAGCCGTACCTGTTCCTGCTGTACGCGCCGGAGGCCGCCGCCAACCTGGCGCGTGCCCTGGCGGAGGCGCTCTGACGTCCCGTACGAGGGGGGCGGCCGGAACACGGGTGCGTGACGGCGGGCTGTCGTCGCGTACGTGGCATGCCGTGTGAGGCGGCGGGACGCGCTCGGTTCACTTCAGGGTGTACTTGCACGTGTTCTCGCCGCCGTCGTTGGTGGCGACCTCCTGGCCGTCGACGAGAATGCGGCAGCTGGCCGGTTTGAGCATGCGGTTGGAGTCGCGGACCGCGCCGGGGATGATGGAGACCGGGTAGCCGACCTTCTGTTCGGCCTTGGTGAGCTCGACGGTCACGGTCTTCTTCCACGGGAGGGTGACATCCGACTCGCTGCCGTTGGTGTCGGCGAAATACGCGATCGGCTGGTAGATCCTGCCCTTGCCGTTCACCTCCAGCGTGACCTCGTAGGTCTTCGTCTGGGGTGCGGAGGACTCCGCGGGCGGCCGGCTCGACGGGGAGGTCGCGGTGGGGGGTGACGCGGGCGCCGCCTTGTCGGTGCCGCCACAGGCGGAAAGGGTCAGGGCGGCCATCGCAAGCAGTCCGACAACTCGCCTGTTCATCATCAACGAGGACATGGCGGTCAAGGCTATCGATCTCCATGAGCGGTCGTGCACGGTTCGGTGCCGCACACGTCAGGCAGGCGGACGATCGTCGGAAGACTGGGATGTTCGCCGGTGACGCGTTGGATCAGGAGTGGGACACCGCGCCGAGCTTCGCGATGTCGGGGACGTAGACGGTCATCCAGTGCGGACGCAGCCCGTAGTAGACCACCTCGTTGTCCCAGTCGAAGGAGTCGTCACCGTAGAAGTCCTTGAGGTACGCGAGCACGTCCGGCCAGTCGGCGGACGGCTCGCCGTCGTGGGGGTTGAGGATCTCCACCGTGCCGTGCGTGAACACGCCCAGGTTCTCCCCGCGCATGTGCGCGACGCTGGCGGCGGGGCGGGCGGCGAGGTGGCGGGCCTTGGCGGCGTCGCGCGCCGTGCCGAAGTACCACTTTCCATGCAGGAAATGCCCGTCCACCCCGCTGATCCTCGGCTCGCCCTTCGCCGTCACGGTGGACAGGGCGAGGGTGCACATGCCGGTCAGGATCTGGGTGAGCTGCCTCGCGGTCAGGGTGCTCTCGGCGACGATCGAGCGGAGGTGCGAGGTGGAGCTGGAGAGGGAGGCTTCGAGGAGGGCCTGGAGCTCCTTGAGCTCTTCCGGAGTTTCGCGCATCGGGGTCCTTGTCTGTCCGTCGGCCCGGCTCCGCGCGCGTGTCGACGCGGACCGGTGAAACCATCTTCGACGCAAACCCCGACACCCTTTGTCATGTTTCATCGATGGCGGCGCGGGAGTTCAGGCCAATCAGCGCAGCCCGCGGAAGAAGCTGCGGATGTCGTCGACCAGCAGGTCCGGGGCGTCGTGCGCGGCGAAGTGGCTGCCGGTGTCGTAGACGTTCCACGACACGATGTTCTTGTGGTCGCGTTCGGCGAACGGCCGGATCGACTGGAAGTCCCCGGCGAAGTTCGCCAGCCCGAGCGGCACGGTGGTGGGTTCGACCGGCGTGCCGGTGGCGTGGAAGTCCTCGTAGTAGAGGCGGGCCGATGACGCGGCGGTGTTGGTCAGCCAGTAGATCGTCGTGTTGGTCAGCACGTAGTCCGGGTCGAGGGACGGGCCGAGCAGCTGCGCGTTCCAGCCCAGCTGCCCCACCGGCGAGTCGGCCAGGGCGTGGGCCAGGGTCTGCGGCGCGGTGGACTGCAGCTTGTCGTAGGCGCCGCCGTTGTCCAGCCACCATTGCAGGAACTCGACCTTCTTCCGGTCCTCCTCGGACAGGTCGGCGAACTCGGCCGGGTCGCCGGAGGGGAAGGAGAAGACCTGGGTGACGTGCACGCCGACGACGTGCCCGGGATCGTGGCGGCCGACCTCGGGCGAGATGAGCGAACCGGCGTCGTTGCCGTGCGCGCCGTAGCGCTCGTACCCGAGGCGGCGCATCAGCTCGGCCCACGCCCTGGCGACCCGGTACCGGTCCCAGCCGCGCTCGGTGGTGGGGCCGGAGAAGCCGAACCCGGGAATCGACGGGATCACCAGGTGGAAGGCGTCGGCCGGGTCGCCGCCGTGGGCTCGCGGGTCGCTCAGCGGGCCGATCACGTCCAGGTACTCGACGACCGTGGTCGGCCAGCCGTGGGTGAGCAGCAGCGGTGTGGCGTCCGGCTCGGGCGAGCGGACGTGCAGGAAGTGGATGTTCTGGCCGTCGATGGTCGTGGTGAACTGCGGGTGGGAGTTGAGCCTCGCCTCCCAGGCGCGCCAGTCGTACCCGTCGCGCCACCGCTGGACGAGGCCCCGCAGGTGCCGCAGTGAGACGCCGTAGTCGGTGCCGGCGTCGGGCAGCTCGTCGGCCCAGCGGACCCGGGCCAGGCGCTCGGTCAGCTCGTCGAGGTCGGCCTGCGGGATGTCGACGCGGAATTCGCGGATCTCGGTCATGTCCTCGACTCTTCCGTACCATTAGGAAGGGTTCGCTCCTAATGATCTGGGATTCTTGGATCATGTTGGAAACCTCCGCCCGCCTCCTGCGGCTGCTCTCCCTCCTGCAGACCTCACGCGAGTGGAACGGCGCCGAGCTCGCCGAGCGCCTCGGGGTGAGCGGGCGGACCGTCCGTGCCGATGTGGAGCGCCTGCGCACCCTCGGCTACCCGGTGCTGGCCACGCGCGGCTCGACCGGCGGTTACCGGCTCGGCGCGGGCGCGGCCCTGCCGCCGCTGCTGCTCGACGACGAGGAGGCGGTCGCGGTCACCGTCGGCCTGCGGACCGCGACCGGCGACGCCATCGCGGGGATCGAGGAGGCGTCCCTGCGGGCGCTGGCGAAGCTGGAGCAGGTGCTGCCGTCCCGGCTGCGCCGCAGGGTCAACGCCCTGCAGACCTACACGGTGCCGGTGCCCCGCGACGACGCCGCCCCCAGCGTCGCCCCCTCGATCCTGACCACCCTGGCCGCGCTCTGCCGCGACCGGGAACGGCTCCGGTTCGACTACCGCGACCACGCCGGTACGGCCACGGCGCGCGTCGCCGAGCCGTACCGGCTCATCAACTGGGGCCGCCGCTGGTACCTGCTGGCCTGGGACGTCGAGCGGGACGCCTGGCGTACCTTCCGCGTCGACCGGATACACCCCCGCACCCCGACCGGCCCCCGCTTCACCCCGCGCGAGCTGCCCGACGATGTCGCCGCCTACGTGTCCCACCGGGTGTCCGCCGCGGCCTGGCGCTACCGGGCGGAGGTCATCGTGCACGCGCCGGCCGACGTCATCGCCGACCGGATCAGCCCGGCGGCCGGAACGGTCGAACGCCTCGACGAGCACACCTGCGTCCTGCACACCGGCGCGGACACGGTCGAGACCCTCGGCGTCTACCTGGGCCTGCTCGGCGAGGAGTTCCGCGTCACCGGGCCGCCGGAGCTCCTCGCGCACCTGAGCCGCCTCGCGGGCCGGTACGCGCGGGCGGCCAGCTGACCCGGCAGGATCGGCGCGGCCGCGCTGGGCTGACCTCCCCAGCGCGGCCGGCCCGGATCCGGGCGACGTGCCGCTGTTACTGGGGCATCACCACCGCGAGCGGGGAGACCCCGGCGGTGCGCAGGGCGTCGGGGAGCTTCCTGGCCCAGGGGTGTTCGTGCGGGTCGAGCTCCTCGGGGTTGGCGATCGTGAACCGGATCGCTCCGCCGGTGGCGGGCTGCTCGGTCCAGGTGGCGCCGAAGCCCTTCAGTGCCCCGGTGACCTTGTCACGGTCGGACGCGGGGACCGTGACGCGGATCGGCGACCCGCGGTCCGGGATGGCCTCGGCGGCCTTGGAGGCGTCGGGGGCGGGGGCGAGCGCCCGCGCCCGCGCGGAGGCGGACGGCAGGTCGGCGGTGATCGCGTTGGAGATGATCTTCATCGTGCCGTCGGTGAAGGCGCGGAAGTTCGGGTCGGCGGCGAACAGCACCGCGTGACCGTCGCCCACGGGCTCGTCGACCGCGGCCGCCGTCCCGCCGAGCTCCTCGGCGCCCAGCGCGAAACCGGACTGGTACCAGTCGGGGGAGTTCGTGGCCGGGTAGGAGGACACCACGTGCGCGGGGTTGGCGGCACGCATGATCAGGTCGTACGCGTAGAACTGCATCACGCTCGGCCCGACGCCCTTGCTCAGCGGACCCTGGGCCACGGTGGTGCGGAAGAGCGTACCGGGGACGTCCGAGGTCGGCTCGGCCAGCGTCACGCTGGAGACACCGGCCAGTACGGCGAGCTGGGTGCCGCCCGCCCAGCCGACGTACCGTCCGCCGCCGTTGACCCAGTCGCGCAGCGCGGCGCGCCCGGCGTCGCCGAGGGTGGTGTTCGCCGCGTTGGCGGAGCCGTCGGGCACGAGCACCACGTCCAGCCCGGTCAGCTTGCCCGCGGCGACGTCGGCCGGGGTGAGCACCGTGTAGGGCAGCTTCCAGTCGCGGTCGAGGCGGTGCCGCAGCCAGCCGGAGGACTCGGCCGCGTTCTGCGCGGTGCCGCCGGACAGCTGCAGGACCCCGATCTTGCGGGAGGTGGTGACCTTGGTCGACGGGGCGCCCACCGGCTGGACCGGCGTCGCGAGGGGCAGCAGCACCTGGCCGGAGGACCCGCCGGAGACGTTGCCGAGCAGCGGCATGCTCCACGCGGTCACGTCGTAGAAGTACGGGAACGGCGTGTAGGTGTCCTCGTTCAGCATGGCCTGGATCCAGTGCTTCTGGCCCTGGGCCATCGGGATCCAGTAGGTGCCCCTGGGCAGGGTGGTCCTCGCCTCGGGCTTGCCGTACGCCTTGAAGTCCTTGACCGTCAGCGGCAGGGCCAGCTTGAACACCTGGACGTCCATGCGCTGGAGCCGCCGTACGATCAGCTCGGTCTCGGCCTTCTTGGCCGGGTCGTCGGCGCGCAGGAAGTAGTGGCGGACCTTACGGTCGGGGACCTGGGTGATGACCTCGTTGCCCGGGTTGTAGACCTGGTTCGGCTCCAGCTTGCCGTCGAGCCCCTGCTTGAGCGCGTCGGCGTACATGCGGTGCCAGGTGGTGAGGATCTCGGTCTTCTTGGCCGCCGCGGCCGAGAGCGAGACCCACTGGGTGAGCCACTGCTCGAAGGCCCGGGTGGCGATCGGGGAGGCGCTCCCCTTCTCGAACGTCATGCCCGCGGCGTTGAACCCGGCCGTCGGGACCGTGTCGCCGTAGCCCATGTAGAACATGTCGTAGACGTCGCGGTTGAAGAACGGGATCCCGCGCCGGGTGAAGTCGTCGATTATCGCGGCGCCGTAGGTGTTGTTGATCCAGTCGATCGCCGGTTCGGCGATGTCGTGGTAGAACGGGTCGGCGTTCGGCGGGAAGAAGAACTCGGTGCCGCCCATCTCGTGGGCGTCGATGAAGAGCTGCGGCGGATACTTGCGCATCAGCTCGATCTTGCCGTCGGTCTCCGGCTGGGTCCGCGCGAACCAGTCCCGGTTCATGTCGAACGAGTAGGCGTTGCGCCGGGTGTCGGCCTCGCGGCCGTCGGGGTTCTGCGTCGGCAGGATCACCACGATGGCGTTGTCGAGGATCCGCTTGGCCGCGCAGTCGTCCCGCCCCGCCAGGTCGTGCAGGGTCCTCAGGGCCGCGTCGGTGCCGCTCTCCTCGCCGCCGTGCACGTTTCCGGCGATCCACAGGATCGCGGGCGTGTTCCTGGCGAGGACCTTCGCCGCGGAGGAGGGGGTGAGGGGGTTGCGCAGCAGCTTGATCGAGGTCTCGATCGCGCGCAGGTTCCTGATGTTGTTCGAGGTGCCGACGATCGCGTACTTCAGCGGGCGTCCCTCGGCGGTCGTGGCCAGGGTGCCGGAGACGACCCGGTCGCTGGCCCTGTCGATCGCGGTGAGCAGGGTGTCGGACTCGGCCGAGGTGACCTCCCGCTCGCCGAGCTCGAAGCCGAGAACGCTCTTCGGCGTCGGCACCTTGCCGTTGTAGGCGGGGGGAGTCTGGGTAGCGTCGCAGGTGGTCACGGAGGGTGCGGCCGGAGTGGGATCCGCCTGGGCGGCTCCGGCGGGAAGAGCGATGACGACGGCCAGTACGGCCGGTGCCATCACCTTGAAACGCTTCAGCATGAAGTAAAGCTGTCATCTGAAAGAAATGACGGCAAGGGATAAAATTTTACACTTGTGTTACGGATGGGGCTTTTGTGGCCAGATATCCAGAAGATCTGGTCGTGAGCGAAGAGTCCGGTGGGGTGAGGGATCCGGCCCGTGGGACGCGTTCGTCGCCGTCGGGGGCGGGTCGAGCATCGACACCGCCAAGGCGGTCAACCTGCTCACCACCAACCCGGGCG
>NZ_JBSZKT010000035.1:0-85847 GCF_055690525.1 Streptosporangium sp. H13245
GTCCCTGATGTGTGGCGCGGAGAAAACGACCCTTCGCGGGGGTCGCGGGTACTTCCCGAGGTGACGGAATGACCGGTCCCTGATGTGTGGCGCGGAGAAAACGACCCTTCGCGGGGGTCGCGGGTACTTCCCGAGGTGACGGAATGACCGGTCCCTGATGTGTGGCATGGAGAAAGCGCCCCTTCACGGGGATCGCGGGTACTTCCCACGGAATGACCGGTCCCCGATGTGCGGCGCGGAGAAAACAACCCCTCACGGGGATCACGGGTACCTCCCACGGAATGACCGGTCCCCGACGTGTGGCGCGGAGAAAACGACCTCTTGCGGGGATCATGGGTCGCGCCGGATGCGGCGGCCGGTGACCTCGGTGGCGGCGATCCTCACGTACGGCTCCCGCTCGCCTCCCGCCCACGGCCGGACGCCCAGTGCCGCCAGGGCGGCACGGTCCTCCTCCGAGGAGACGTGGTGGACCCCGCCGCGCACCAGCACGCTCCAGCCCTCGCGACCGGCGTCGTCGATCCGGTCGACCTCGAAGGCGACCTTGGACTCGACCCCCTGGACCCCGGTGCGCAGGGTGCCGTCGAGCGGGCCGCCGAAAGCGGTACGGAAGATCACCGAGCTGCCGTGCAGGGCGTAGTTGACCGGCAGGATCACCGGCCCGCCGATCTCCTCGAAGGCGATCCGCCCCACCCCGCCGGGAGTGATGAGCCGCAGGCACTCGTCCCGGTCCAGGGTCTCCAGCGCGGACCGGTGGGCCGACCGGCCCCGCCCGAACGGCAGGTCGGCGTTCCCGCCGAGCAGTTCCTCCGGCCTGGTGTCCAGGGCGGTGGCCACGCGGTTCACGGTGCCGGTGTTCGGCGAGGCCACCGCGTCCTCCAGGTAGGCGAGATAGCCCGGATCGATCCCGGCCCGCCTCGCCAGCTCGTCCCGGGTGAGGCCGAGATCCTCGCGTCGCCTGGCGATCCGACGGCCGAGGTCGCTCGGGGCCGATACGCTTCCAGTCATTGGGATTCTCCAACTGAGAAGATCGATGTCGCTGCGAGTCCGGGGCTCCTCCGGCTCCGCGCCCCCCGATCGGCATCACCTGAGGCCTCCCCTCACTCACGCGCCCCTAATCCGGTGCGGCGGATGCCCCGCCCGGCGGTTCCCCCTGAACAGAGCCCTCGCCGCTCTCGGCTCGTCTACGATGGATCCGCTAGGGAAGCGCTTTCCGAGAAATGGCGGGAGAGAGTCTCGATGAGGTTGGCGTTCAGCACGCTCGGCATGCCGGGGCAGGGCCTGGACGAGGCCGTCGCGACGGCCGTGGAGTACGGGTGCGCCGGGCTCGAACTCCGTCTCCATCCCGACACCGGGGTCCATGCCGGACTTCCCCCCGCGCGGCGCGCGACGGTCCGCGCCGCCTTCACCGGGCCGTCAGGCGGTCGTCCGAGAGGCGCCAGAGATGCGGAAGGCACGGGAGCGTCCGGTGGTCGCCCGGAACGCGCCGGGGCGCCGGGCGACGGTCCGGGAGGCGTGGGGGACCTCGCCGGAGGTCCGGCGGGAATCCCACAGGAGACCGGCCAGCTGGAGATCGCCGCTCTCGCCGGATACGTCAGGATCGCCGCGGCGGGACCGGACGAACCCGTCGTACGGGCGCTGCGAGACGACCTGGCCCTCGCCGCCGACCTGGGTGCCCCCGCCGTACGGGTGTTCCCCGGGGGAGAGGACGTCGAGACGGGGGCGCGGCGGCTGCGCGCGGTCGCGGACCTGTGCGCGGAGTCGGGGGTACGGGTGCTGGTGGAGACCCACGACGCGATGCCGACCGGCGCCGCGGTCGGGCGACTGCTGGACGCGGCGGGCGTCCCCGAGGCGGCGGGCGCGCTGTGGGACGTGCTGCACCCGTGGCGCCACGGCGAGGAGCCCGCAGAGACCATGGCGGCGCTGGCCGGGCATCTGGCGTACGTGCAGATCAAGGACGCGGTCTCGGCCACCGACAAGACCCCGGTGCCGATGTGGGCGGGCGGGGTCCCCCTCGACGAGTGCGGCGAGCTGCTGCGCGGTTTCGGGGGCTGGGTCTCCCTGGAGTGGGAGCGCACCTGGTATCCGCACGTGGCGCCGGTGGAGGAGATCCTCCCCGGCGCCCGCGAGTGGGTCGCCCGCTTCTCGGCGTGACCGCTCGCCCCGTCCACGTCGTGGCGAGGCCGGAGGGACGGCTAGGAGGACGGCCAGTCGGGGTACAGGAGGGCGTTGATGCCGAGCTCCGCCGCGGCGCGGACGTTGACGGCCCGGTCGTCGACGAAGGTGACGTCGCCGGGGGCGGCGTCGAGCCGTCGCAGGACCTCCTCGAAGATGGCGGGATCCGGCTTGGTCAGGGCCAGGCGGCAGCTGTAGAAGCGATGGGCGAACGCCGCCGCCCAGGGGGCGTCCTCGATGGCCGCCGCCAGCGGCTCGGGGGCGTTGGACAACAGGGCGAGCCCGTGGTGTCTCGCGAGCTCGTCGATGGCGCGCAGGCTCTCCGGGTTGAGGTGGGACCAGCTCGCGACGTCGGCCGCGTCGAGCTTGGCGACGAGCAGGTCGTCGTCGGCGAGCGTCCGGCCGGCGACCCCGCTCCAGTACAGGTGGGAGGCCTGGCCTCGGTCGTAGGCCTCGCGGTCGTGCCAGTAGCGGTCGCGGAAGGTCGCCTCGTCCTGGCCGATGAGCTCCGCCATGGCGGACGTCGTGTCGGACGGCTGCGCCATCGAGATGACCTCGCCGTAGTCCAGCAGCATCCACGTGGTCACGGGCTCTCCTCGGAATGGTCCTGCGCCGGTGGTTCCGGTGTTCTTACGGGTGGGGCACCGCACGCCCGGTCCCGGCGCGTCTCCCGCTCGGGGATGGTCGATTCGGGGGATGATCGATGAGCGTTCGGAGCCGTTCCGGAACTCTTTCGTGTTCATTCGATCGTACTTCGTGTTCGATTGCAAGATGTGGATCTCGGCCGCCTCGACGGGAACGGAACGCGGCGGCGCCATCGGCAGGCCCGGCCTCCCCGGTACCCCCCGCACGCGTTCCCCGCGTCAGCCGGTGAGTCTGCCGCGCATCTCGATGGCGATCTGTGACGCGTCGAGATTCGCCAGCGCGTTCGCCAGGACGTCCGCGTCGAAGGTCCCGTTGTCGCGCGCGTCGAGGAGCGCCGACCGCTGCGCCGCGATGACCGCGAGCCGGTGACTCCGCGCCGCGTCGAACCTCTCCGACGTGGGTTCACTCCCGAGGTGCGGCGGCTCCGGGACCATCTCGGCACTCGTCTTCAGGAGCTCGATGATCCGGTTCCGCTCGGCGTTGGTCCGCCCGCCGGTCGCGGCCCGGTCGACCTTCGGCGTGACGAGGCGGAGCAGCGGGCCGATGGTGCCGCCCTGGACGAGGAGCGACATCGCCGCGACCGCGAACGCGACGAGCACGAGGACCGATCGCTGCGGCGTGTCGTCGGGGAGCGTCTGCGCCGCGGCCACGGTGACCGCGCCGCGCATGCCCGCCCACACGACCGCGGTGCCCTCGCGCCACCCGAGCGGCTCGCGGAGGAAGTACTCGATGTCGGCGAGCACCCGGGTGATCCGGCGGGTGAACCGGTCGAGATCGCGCTTCGATGCCGGTCGCCCGCGGAAACTCACCGTCTCGAACGTCTCCTGCTTGCCCTCCGGCGTGCTCATCCGCTCCCGCATGTCCCGCACCCGGGGCTGTATTCTCTCGCCCCGCCGGGCACGGGCGGCGAGGACGCCGAGCAGCGGGGCGACGTACGCCGCGCGAACCAGGACCGTCAGGACGAGGGCGCCGACCGCGACGAGCACGGCCGCCCCGACCCCGGCGTGGTCGTGCTCCACGTTCGTCACGATCGACTTGATCTGCACACCCATCGTCAGGAACACCGCGCCTTCGAGGACGAGCTCGATCGTGCGCCAGTTCTGCGAGTCCGACAGGCGGTTCTGCGGTGAGAGATCGCGCGGCGCGCGGATCCCCGTGACGAGGCCCGCGACGACGGCCGCGACGAGACCGGACGCCCCGAGGAGCTCGGCGGGTACGGAGGCGGCGAACGGCACCGTGAACGAGATGACGGTGTTGACGGCCGGGTCGGTCACGCGCCTGCGGATCACGAGGTTGAGCCGTCCGATGGCCCAGCCGATGACGAGCGCGACGACGACCGAGTACGCGAAGGTGCCGACCGCGCCCCAGAACGAGAACAACGCGGCCGTCGCGACGATCGCGGTGCGGAGCAGCACGAGCGCGGTCGCGTCGTTGAGGAGGCTCTCGCCGTCGAGGATCGCCACCACGCGCCTGGACACCGGCATCTGCTTGATGATCGACGTCGCCACGGCGTCGGTCGGGCTCACGATCGCGCCGAGGGCGACCCCCCACGCGAACCCGAGCCCCGGAATGACAAGCATGAAGAACAGGCCGAGCACGAACGCGCTGCCGACGACGAGGAGCACGGACAGGCCGCTGATCGCCCCGAACTCGCGGCGGAAGTTCATCGCGGGCATCGACACCGCGGACGAGTAGAGCAGCGGCGGCAGGACGCCCTCGAGGATCCACTCGGGCTCGATGCGCGTCGACCCGAACACCGGCAGGAAGCTCGCCGCGACACCGATCGCGACGAGCACGAGGGGCGACGCGACCCCCAGGCGCGGACCGACGACGGTCGCGGCGGCGATCACCACAAACGCGGCCACGATCACGACGAGCAGTTCGGTCATGTGACCAGACTGGCAGTGACCTGGGTCGATTACCGAATTCGCCGTAGGTGACCGAGCCGGATGCCGAGATATCGCCCGGCGACGGGGAGGTGGCCGGGGAAAGACGTCCCGTGCCGGAGTACCCCCGAAAGCCGCGACACAAGGTTCCGGCGACCTGACGGACGGTGCGGCCATCGACCCGTCGATCGAGCCCGGCCCGGGACCCGCGGCACGCGTTCGCGGTGCCGCGCTAAGATCGCGTCCCGTGCTTCCGGATGGTTTCTGGCGGATTATAAGAATTGGATTAGTAGGTCTGGTTCTTACGGCGGTGGTCGCGGGCCTGATACTCGGCGACACCTGGCTCTGGATGGCCGTCGAATGGTCGCCACCGGCCTATGCGGAGTTCTACGCGCGCGACGGGTTCGACACCCCGACGACCGTGGCGCTGCTCGTGGCCGCCCCGGTGAAGGTCGCGCTCCTGTGGCTGATCCTGCGTGCCCCCGCGCCGGGACCGCTGGACCGCCGGGCGAGGGCTCTGCGACGGCTGCTGTACCTGGCGGTGGCGTACGCCCTCGCGCTGTGGTACCCGATCGCGCTGCTCCCCGACGCGGTCGACGCGGCGTTCCAACTGGTGTTGTGGGCCGCGATCGACGTCCTCTACCTGCTCGTCATCCGCTGGCGGTCCCGCACGCTGCACGCGACGGCCGCGGCGATGTTCGCGGTCGAGCTGGCCGGGATGGCCAACGAACTGCTCGACGAGCTCGACCTCCCCGAGTTCGGGTCGGGCGACATCGTCGAAGTGGGGTTGGTACTGGGTGGGGTGGCGGCGACCGTCGTCACGGTCGCCGGGCAGCGGCGCGACGGCCGGTGGAGCCGGGGCACGCGGATCGCCGGGTGGTTGTCGGTGGGCGTCTACGCGCTGATGATCCCGCTCGACATCCTCTTCTCGAGGATCCCGGGCGGCAGTCTGGCGATCCTGGTCATGATGGACGCGGTGGGGCTCGTCAGCACCGTGTGGATCGCGGCGACCGCCCGCGAACTGCCCACCGAGGACCGCCCGGCGGCCCTTCCGCCCGTGCGGCGCGCGATCCGCGTCACGGTGGCGGCCGTGGCCGTACTGCCGGTCATCGCGCTGATCCACCCGGAGCAGACCCCGCACCTCACCTACACCGGCTGGTCGATGGACTGCTACGACCGGCCCGGCTTCGGCGACCTGAAACCCGCGGAACGCGACGCCGCGTTCCTGTGCCGGGCGCGGAGCACGGAGGGCGGGGTTTTGCCCATGTTCCCGGACAGCCTGTCGGACCAGCAGATCCTCGCGTACGGGCGGGCGCTGTGCCGTGCGAAGGACCGCGAGGGGCAGGAGGCGATTCTGACGCGGGCCGGGAGCGCGCGGCCCGCCTGGGGCGCCGACCCGTGGGACCTCGTCTACGTCTGCCCGGAGATCGTCGGCGCGACCCATCCCGAGCTGCTGCGGTCGGACGCGGAGACGGAGGCGGCGAACACCGCCTACATCGCCGAGGAGAACGCGACGTGCCGCGACCCGTGGCCCCGGACGAAGGGCGTCGTCCAGGCCACGGCCAAGTACTTCCTGTTCGTCGACGGCGATCCCGGCTATCTGGTCCACGACCCCGAGGACAAAGCGGCCGACAGGGCGGCGGAGCAGGCGACGGACAGGGTCTACGACGACAGCACCCTCATCGGGGTGGCCGACAGCGCGGTGCTCGTCGGGCACGTCGAGGACGTCGTCAACCTGTGCCTCACGGTGAAGGCCCTCCGCACCGCGCCGCCACGGCGGACGGCCGGGTGGGACCAGGTCAACGAGGTGCCGATCGTCAGCCGGGGCGGACGGCTCACCGTGCCGGAGATGGGCGAGGACGGAGAGGTGGGCGCGGGCGCCCCGATGCCGAACCTGGCGATCGCGGGGAAGGGCCGCTACCGGCTCCGCGTCTACGTACGGGTCGGCGACGCGGGGGAGGAGCACCTGGTCGTCGTGTTCCCGGGGGCGTCGCGGAAGAGGATCACGCTGAAGCCGTGAGCGGCGGGGCCCGTACTCTCCGACGCGCGCCTCCCCACCGACCTCCGACTGCTGACCGCCGAGCCGATCGCCGACCGCCGGTCATCGGCGTCGCGGTCAGGCGCGTACGCTTCCACCGGCCGCTGACCGCCGGTCACCGGTGGCGCGGACGGGGCACGGAGGGCGGGAAGATGGGGCGCGTCACGTGACGCACGACGCCGTACGACGAGGAGAACCGATGATCCGCCGCTGGAATCCGCCCGGCCCGGCCGCGCCGCTCGGCCGGTACAGCCACCTGGCCATCGCGCCCGCCGACCACGAGCTGCTGATGATCTCCGGCCAGGTCGGCGTTCTGGAGGACGGCACCCTCGCGGGCCCGGACGCCGAGTCACAGGCGCTGCAGGTCTTCGCCAACATCGAGAGCCTCCTCCGCTCGGTGGGCGCCGGTCCCGAGCATCTGCTCAAACTGTTCACCATGCTCTCCGGCACCGAGCACCTGGCGGGCTCGCGTGCGGCGCAGGGCGAGGTGTTCGCCCGGTGGTACCCACAGGGGGACTGGCCCGCGCACTCGCTGATCGTGGTCGCCGCGCTCGCCGCCCCCGGCCTCGTCATCGAGGTCGAGGGCGTCGCCGCCGTCCCGCGCCGCTGACTCCCTTCCGTCCACGGCGGTGTCCCCGGCCGGGTGTCGCGCCGCTGACTCCGGTCGCTCCTCCCGCCCGGCTCCCACCTGACCGGGCCCGTTTTCCCGGGCGCCCGCTTCGGTACCGCCCGGTTCGCCGCCTTGCCCCGGGCCTCAGGTGGTGATCGTCAGGTCCGCGCGGGCGCGGACGTCGTCGCGGGCGTGGTAACGCTCCTCCTGGGCCGCCCAGCGGTCCCAGTGCGGGGCGTAGAGATCGCCGTCACGCTCCAGCGCGCGGGCCTTGCGTACCTCGTCGGACGCCTCCAGCCACAGCAGGCCGCTCAGGTACGGCGCGGCGGCGAGGGCGCCGGAGCCGGTGCCGTCGAGGACCAGGATCCCGGTGACCGGGACCTCGTGCCACTCGGCGTAGCCGCTGTCCGCCCAGTCGTAGCGCCGCCACCGCGCGGGCCGGTCCAGGCTCAGTGGCCGCAGGATCCACCCGACCAGCGCGTCGGCCCCTTCCAGCAGGCCGTCCCACCCCGGATAGAGATCGTCCATCCGTACGACGGGCGCGGCCAGTTCCTCGGCCACGGCGGTGGCGAGGGTGGACTTGCCCGATCCCGAGCGCCCCTCGACCGCCAGGACGCGGGTACGGCCCGCTCGGGCGGGGCGGGCGCGCAGCCAGGGCGAGATCCGCCGCACGAGGTCGTTCACGCCGGAGTCATGGGACAGCACCGGAGACCGGCTCGCGGGCGGGGCACGGGATGCACGTGGAACACGTGGAGGCCCTGGAGAACGTGGAGGACTGGGACACGTAAAGCACGTGGAGTGCCTGGAGCACGTGGAGGACGTGGAGCACTTGGGCAAGCGTCGCAAAGGCGCGTCGCGGTTGTTCGGCCGTACGCCGGGCCGCCCGGCACCGGGAAGGCCAAGGCCCGCTCGGCACGGCGCCGTCCGGTCGCCCGCCGGTCCGCCCGGCCCCGAGGGAAGGCGGGTTTCCCCGACCACCGCCCCTCACCGGGGGCGGTGACGCGCCGGAGGAAGGCGCGAGACTCCCGGCCCGGCCGCACGCCGGTAGAAGAGCCTCACCCGGTGAGACGTGGTGGACGCGAGAAAGGTTCACGTGAAAGCGGGATCCGGGCCGGTGGGAGAGGAGACGAGGGCGCCGGGGAACACCGGGGAACACTGGGGAACGAGGTCACGCGCTCCGGCGGGTGCGCCAGCGGGTCAGGATCTCACGGTCGGAGTCGCGCTCCTCGGCGTCGCGGCGGCGCTGCTCGTCCTCGTCCTGCGCCAGGGCCAGCCACGCGGAGTACTCGGGGTCGTCGCGGCCGATGTCGCGGGTGCCGTCGACCTTGGTGCCGTTGTCCAGCGTGGTCGTCGCGGGGACGCGGAGGGTGCCCCCCGGCAGCATGGTCACGTTCATGGCGTGGCCTTTCCGTCGTCTCTCCTGACCGCTGTTCGCCCAGCATAGCTCCGGGGGTCGTGGCACGCCCACGGTCACCCGATGCCGTAGTGGCCGGACAGCCGGTGATACACCTGTTCGGCCTCGGCCTCCTCGCCGACCAGGTGGAGCAGCCGGGTCGCCCTCCGGGTGAGCACGCAGGCGAAGGCCTCGGCGAACAGTTCGGTGACGTCGTCGCGGTAGGGCGGGTGAAGGCGGTCGCGGGTGCGGGCGTGCAGGCCGGTCCAGAAGGGGGAGTGCGAGGGCAGCCGGTCCATGTGGTCGGTGGCGTGGCCGAGCTCGTGCCCGCACACCGACACCGAGGGCGAGGGTGTGCTTCCCACTCCGATCCGCCGCTGCCGGGGGTCGTACACACCCGCGCTGCGCTCCCAGTGGCCCGCCTGCAGGGGCAGCGCGACGCCGCGCAGCCACTCGAAGCCGGGAAGGTCGGGCACCGACCCCGAGCCCACCACGATGCCGCCGCTCAGGTGGCTGGTCAGGCGGATGGCGAGGGCCTGCGGCACGGCCGCCAGCGTCAGTATCGCGAGGAGCGTTTCCGCCGGTGGGAACGTGCCAGGTTCCCAGGTGCGCGTCAACCGCGCCTCCAGTGGGCCGACGTGCAGCCAGCCGGGACGTCCTCTGCTGTGGTCGGCCAACGCAGCCGCTTCTCCTGGATCGGGGGGCGATCCGCCACGGCTTGCGGGCCTGGCCGGGCCGATCCGGTCCGCGGGCCGCGACGGTGATCATGCGAGACTACATCTCCCGCGTCCCGGCCCGCGCGAGTACGCGTCCACCGGGTCCGCCCGCGCGGCCGGACCGCGTGCCCCTGCTCCCCGGACGCGGGGGGGCGTCGGCGGGCCGGTTTTCCGTGGCCTTCGGAGTCGAGGGGCCAAGTCCTCGTCATCCTGGGTTCGTCGCGGCGATCATCTCCGCTGGTGGTGGGTGAGCAGCTGGGTGAGCAGGCGGATCAAGGTCTGCCTGTCCTCGGCCGGAAGCGGCCCGAGGAGGTCGTCCTGCACCTTGTCGAGTGCCTGGTCCAGGCGTCGCAGCTGCCGGTCACCCGCCGTGGTGAGGGTCACCATGTTGCGCCTTCGGTCGTCCGGGTCCGGCGTCCGCTCGACGAGACCCTGCCCGGCCAGCTCGTTGATCGTCGCCACGACGTCGCTGCGGTCCATGTTGCACCGGCGGCCGAGCCCGGCCTGGCTGGCCACCCCGAACTCGTCCAGCGCGGCCAGGATCCGGTAGTGGTACCCGCGCGCGCCCACCTCGCCGAAACCGTCGGACGCCAGCCGGTGGGCGTGCACCGCCAGCTGGGTGAGCAGCCAGCTTGGCTTCGCGTTCAGGCGTACGGGTGTCTCTTCCACGACAGCCACCATACATCGTTGGCGTAGCCAATCAATCTGTGTAAAGTGGGCGTCGCCAATGTTGGAGACACCAACGAAAAGGATGTCATGTCCGCAGACACTCTGATCGCCGACCGCATCGAGATCGCCGACCTGTTCACCCGCTTCGCGCGCCTGCTCGACGAGGAGCGGTGGGAGGACGCGGGCACCGTCTTCGCCGACGACGCGGAGGTGCGCTCACCGCGCGGGGGCGAGCTTCGCGGCGTCGACGAGATCGTCGGCTACCTGCGACAGGCCGAGGTCGAGGGGCAGCGCACCCAGCACACGACCACCGACCTGCTGGTGGACGTCGACGGCGACCAGGCGGCGGCCTCCGCGAACTCGCTCGTGTACTACTACCGCGACGGTCAGTCACCCCACTTCACGGGCGGCCTGCGCCTGACCTCCACCGTCGTACGGACACCGGCGGGCTGGCGGCTCCGCGAGCTGCGGATCACGCCCGCCTGGACACGTGAGAACTGATCTTTTCCCGGAGACCGCGGACACCACCGGCACACGTGTCGTCCGGGTGGGACCGGTCCCCGCCGACACCGACCCGCCCGGACACCCGGGCGCCGAACGAATCCCCTTGGAGATACGACCATGATCAAGCCGTTCCGCATCGACATCCCCCAGGCCGACCTCGACGACCTGAACGACCGGCTCTCCCGCACCCGCTGGCCCAACGAGGTCGCCGACGCCGGGTGGGACTACGGCTTCCCGCTGGCGCGGCTCAGGGAACTGGCCGAATACTGGCGCACCGGCTACGACTGGCGCGAGCACGAGGCCAGGCTCAACGAGCTTCCGCACTTCACCACCGAGATCGACGGCCAGAACATCCACTTCGTCCACGTCCGGTCCTCGAAACCGGACGCGCTCGCGCTGATCCTCACCCACGGCTGGCCCGGCTCGTTCCTGGAGTTCCTCGACGTGATCGAGCCGCTGTCGCGCGACTTCCACCTGGTGATTCCGTCCATCCCGGGTTTCGGCTTCTCCGGGCCGACCCACGAGCGCGGCTGGGACATCGTCCGGGTCGCGCGGGCCTGGGCCGAGCTGATGCGCCGCCTCGGGTACGAGCGCTACGGCGCGCAGGGCGGCGACTTCGGCTCCGGCATCTCGACGGCGCTCGGCGCGGTGGCCCCCGAACAGGTCGTCGGGGTGCACATCAACTACCTGCCGACCCGGCCGGTCCCGGACGCCGACATCGAACTGTCGGAAACGGACGAGGCCCGGCTGGACAAGATCAGGCAGCTGATGGCGAACCGTCCGCCGTACCAGGCTCTGCAGGCCACCACCCCGCAGACCATCGGCTACGCGCTGACCGACTCGCCGGTCGGCCAGCTGGCCTGGATCGCCGAGCGTTTCGAGCAGTGGACGGACCCGCGTTCGCGGATCGGTGACGAGCGGATGCTCACCGACATCTCGCTGTACTGGCTGACCGCCACCGCGGCCTCCTCGGCGCGGCTGTCCCGCGAGGCTCCGCGGCGGACCGAGCCGTGCCCGGTACCGGTGGGCGTGGCGGTGTTCGCGCACGACATCACGCAGTCGGTGCGACCGCTGGCCGAGCGGCTGTACGACATCAGGCACTGGTCGGAGTTCGAGCGCGGCGGCCACTTCGCCGCGATGGAGGTGCCGGAGCTGCTCGCCGAGGACGTCCGGGAATTCTTCCTCACCCGCGTCGAGGCCCACACCGAGGCCGTCGCCGGGGAAGCCGCCATGACGTGAAGTACACGCGGGCGTGCCGGGCCCGGCACGCCACCGGTCGTTTTCCGTACGGCGGTGTCCTATCGGTGCCCGACCAGGACGGCGTGGTGGTCGGCGCCCTCCCGGCCGTCCGGGTCGGCGTGCACGGTGGCGGCGCCCAGGCGGGGCAGGTGATGGATCAGCCGGTGCTCGGCCTCCACCGCCACGGCGTGCGCCTGGAGCAGCGACAGGTCGTCGCCGACCACGATGTCCACCTCGGCGCGCAGCGTGTGGCCCACCCAGCGCAGCCGTACCGACCCCACCCGCCGTACGCCGTGGGTCGCGGCCAGGATCCGTTCCGCGTGATCGACCAGGGCCGGATCGACGGCGTCCATCAGCCGGTGGTAGATCTCGCGGGCCGCGTCCCTGAGGACGACGCAGATGGCCATCGTGATCAGCAGGCCGACGATCGGGTCGGCGATCGGGTAGCCCAGCGCCGAGCCGCCCGCGCCGAGCAGCACGGCCAGCGAGGTGAGGGCGTCGGTACGGGCGTGCAGCCCGTCGGCGACCAGCGCGGCCGACCCGATCTGGCGTCCGACCCTGATCCGGTAGCGGGCCACCCACTCGTTGCCCGCGAAGCCGATCACCGCCGCCGCGGCGACCCAGCCGAGGGCGTTCACCTCCTGGGGGTCGACCAGGCGCCGCGCGGCCTCGTACCCGGCGAGCGTGGCGGAGGCGGCGATGATCAGGACGATGGCGATCCCCGCCAGGTCCTCGGCCCTGCCGTAGCCGTAGGTGAACCTGCGGGTGGCCGCCCGGCGCCCGAGGGAGAAGGCGATCGCCAGGGGGAGCGCGGTCAGCGCGTCGGCGACGTTGTGCAGCGTGTCACCGAGGAGGGCGACCGAGCCGGAGAGGGCCACGACCACCGCCTGGACGGCGGCGGTCACCATGAGCACGGCGAAGGAGACGGCCAGCACGCGCATCCCTCGGCTGCTGGACTCCAGTGCGGCGTCGGTCCTGCTCGCGCTGTCGTGGCTGTGCGGGGTGAGGGCGTGACCGGCTCGCGAGAGCAGCCTTCCGAACCGGCGGCCGGTGGTTCCCCGCTGCTCGTGGCCATGCCTGTGTCCGTGTCCGTGTCCGTGTCCGTGGCCGTGCCCGTGTCCGTGCTCGTGGGCGGGCTCGTGCGTGTGCTGGCCGTGGGGAGAATCGGGGCCGGTGGACCCGTCGCGAGACGGAGAACCGGCATCCTGCTGGTCGGACATGGTTACCTCGTTTGCGGCCGGTGCCCTTTTCCCGGAGTATATGTAGTCATGTATGCACGCGACAATGAATCAGGTGACAGCTCGTCGCAGGAGCAACCCACCGGCGCCCAGGTGGAGACCGCCGTCGAGGCGTTCCGGATGCTCAGTGACGCCACCAGGCTGCGCCTGATGTGGCTGCTGTCGTCGGGGGAGTACGACGTCGGCTCGCTCGCCGAGGCCATCGGGGTCGCGCGTCCCTCGGTCTCCCAGCACCTGGCGAAACTCCGCCTCGCCGGGCTGGTGCGCACCCGCAGGGACGGCCGCCGCGTGCTCTACCGGGCCCGCGACGCCCATGTCCGCGCGCTCATCGGCGAGGCCCTGTTCCACGCCGACCACGAGGTCTCCGGCATCCCGCGCCACGACTGACACGAGCCCTCGACCGGAGTGCGCCGTGTGATCACCCGCTCCTCGCGATCACGTCCGGTCACGACATCAATTGACAGATTAATTTGTCTAATGGTTCCATGAGGCGTGCCCGCGACCGAGATGACCCTCATGGACGAGCCCGACCGTCTGCGCGTCGCGCTCACCCCGATCCGCCGGAAGCTCCTCGGCCGCCTGCGTGAGCCCGCCTCCGCGGTCCAGCTCGCGGCCGAGTTCGACCTGCCGCGTCAGCGGGTCGGATACCACCTGAGGGTGCTGGAGGACGCCGGGCTGATCGAGCTGGTGGAGGAACGCCCGCGACGCGGTTTCGTCGAGCGCGTGATGGGAGTCACCGCGAAGGCCTTCCTCGTCGATCCCGGCGTGCTCACCTCCCCCGACGAGGCCGAAGAAGCCGGTGAAGCCGGTGGCGGAGGGGCCTCCGAGGTGGCCGAGGGGTTCCGCCGCGTCGCCGACCACTACGCCGCCGAGCATCTCGTCGAGGTGGCCGCCGACACCGTGCGCGACGTCACCCGTATGGCCGCCGCCGCCGACCGGAAGGGCGTCCGGCTGCTGACGTTCACCCTTGAGGCACGGGTGCGCTTCGCCGAGCCCGGCGACGTGCACGACTTCACCGACGCGCTCGCCGAGGCCCTCTCGCAGGTCGCGGCCCGCTTCGACACCCCCGGAGGGCGGCCCTACCGCCTCGTCGCCGGTGGACACCCGGCCCCGGGCCCGCGAGACACCGACGGGCATTCGGTCCCCGATACGCCGGGAACCGGTGAGCGTTCCACCCCCGATACGCCGGAAAACGGCGGTTGACATCTCTCCCGGGACCGAGGTCCGGGGTTCCACGTTGGAGGTATCCCATGACAGACAAGCAGTTCTTCCTTGAGGTCACCATCTCCGCTCCCGTCGACGACGTGTGGAGCGCGCTGCGCGACCCCGAGCTGATCCGGCGCTGGCACGGCTGGCACTTCGACGGTCTCGACAAGGAGATAGAGGTCATCTACCACCAGGACGTCGTGGAGTCGGCCGCCGAGCACCGGCTGGAGCTCCAGGGTGGCGACCTGTTCGAGCTGGCCGATCTCGACGGCCGTACGCGCCTGCGGGTGACCCGTGCCCCGCGCGGCGGCGACCCCTACTGGGACGCCTACTACGACGACATCACCGAGGGCTGGATCACCTTCGTCCACCAGCTCGCGTTCGCCCTGGAGCGGCACCCGGGCGCCGACCGGCGCACGCTCTTCCTCTCCGGCGCGGCGGTCACGCCGGTGCTGGAGGCCGCCGGTCTCGCGGCGGTGGCCGGGCTGCCCCCGGCGACCCCGTACGAGGTGGAGGGTCCCACCGGGGAGACGCTGCGCGGCCAGGTCTGGTTCCGCTCCGCCCACCAGGTCGGCCTCACCGTCGACGGCTGGGGCGACGGCCTGCTGGTCGCGGCCCAGAACCCGCCCTCGTCCGCCAACCCTGGCGGCGCCGCGATGATGGTGCTCACCACGTACGGCCTCGACGACGCCGCGTTCGCCGATCTCGAATCCCGCTGGAACGCGTGGTGGGGACGGAACTTCCCCGAGGCCCCCGCGAGCGACCAGGACGCGTGAGGCCCCGTTCGTCAACGAGAGCACGAGAGTAACGAGAGCACGAGAGTACGGCGTCCGGGACGGCCGATCGATGGGCCGGGAGGACGCCAGGGAGTGAAGCCCCCGGCGGGGTACGGGCCGGGGGCTTCACTCTTTGGCGTCCTCCTTCGCGGTTCCGGGGCACCTCAGCTATTCGGTGTTGCTATGTACCGGTAGTCAGTGTTACTTTCTACTGGTAGTCAGCATCACCGAGTAGCTGAAGGGGGGTGTTCCGTGGGCAAACAGGTGACGGAGATGCTCAAGGGAACGTTGGAGGGCATCGTCCTCGCGATCCTGTCCGCCCGGCCCGCGTACGGCTACGAGATCACGGCGTGGTTGCGGGAGCAGGGCTTCTCCGACATCGCCGAGGGCACCGTCTACGCGCTGCTCGTCAGGATCGAGCGGCGCGGTCTCGTCGACGTGGAGAAGATCCCGTCCGAGAAGGGGCCACCGCGCAAGGTGTACTCCCTGAACGCCCAGGGACGGGAGTACCTCGAAGAGTTCTGGAGGACCTGGAGCTTCCTCACGGAACGGCTCGAACAGCTCCGCGAAGGAGGTAAGTAGCCATGGACACAGGATCGAACGAGCCGAAGAGCCGCTACCGGCAGTACCTGGAGGTGGTCACAGGATCGCTTGAGGACAAGAAACGCTGGCGGCGGTACAAGGCGCGCGTCAAAGAGCTTCCCGAGGACTACCGCGCGGCGGTCGAGGCGCTGGAGCGCTACCTGATGCACTTCGGGCCGGGCGACGGCACCGAGGCGGCCTCGATGTACGAGGACCTCGCCGATCTGTTCGAGCGGAGCGCGGCGGACGGGACCTCGATCCGCGAGATCGTCGGGGAGGACCCCGTGGAGTTCGCCGAGGCGTTCGTCGAGAACTACCCGGTGGGCCGGTGGATCAGCCGGGAGCGGGAACGGCTGGCCAACGCCATCGAGCGCGCCGCCGGGGGAGACACCGGAAAAGAAGAGAGGACCGTCCGATGACGGCACAGCAGGCCCAGGCGATCCAAGTGCGAGGTCTGGAGAAGTCGTACAAGACACTGCGGGTGTTGCGCGGCGTGGACTTCGACGTGGCGCGGGGCAGCATCTTCGCCCTGCTCGGCTCCAACGGGGCGGGCAAGACCACGGTCGTGAGAATCCTGTCCACGCTGCTCAGGGCCGACGCGGGGACGGCGGGCGTCAACGGCTTCGACGTCGCCACGCGACCGGCGAAGGTACGGGAGTCCATCAGCCTCACCGGACAGTTCGCGGCCGTCGACGAGATCCTCAGCGGGCGGGAGAACCTCGTGCTGGTCGCCCGGCTGCGGCACCTCAAGGATCCGGGGAGGATCGCCGATGACCTGCTGACGCGTTTCTCGCTGACCGACGCGGGCGGGCGGAGGGTGTCGACGTACTCGGGTGGCATGCGCCGCCGCCTCGACATCGCGATGAGCCTCATCGGGAATCCGCCGGTCGTCTTCCTCGACGAGCCGACGACCGGGCTCGACCCCCAGGCGCGCATCGAGGTGTGGCAGGCCGTCAGGGAACTCGCCGCCCAGGGGACGACGGTGCTGCTCACGACGCAGTACCTGGACGAGGCCGAACAGCTCGCCGACCGGATCGCGATCCTGCACGAGGGCCGGATCATCGTGAACGGCACCCTGGCCGAGCTCAAGCAACTGCTCCCGGCCGCCAAGGTCGAGTACGTGGAGAAGCAGCCGACCCTTGAGGACGTCTTCCTCAGCCTCGTCGGTCCGACGGCGACGCCGGTGATGACCGAGGCATCGGCACAGACGAGTAAGGAACGACGATGAACAGGCATTTTTTCGGTGACACCGCCGTCCTGCTGGGACGGTCCCTGCGCCACATCACGCGCAGCGTGGACACCATCGTCACGACCGCGGTCACACCGATCGCCATGCTGCTGCTGTTCGTCTACGTGTTCGGCGGCGCGATCGACACGGGGTCGGAGTCGTATGTGAACTACCTGCTGCCCGGCATCCTGCTCATCACGGTCGCCTCGGGCATCGCCTACACCGCGTTCCGGCTCTTCATGGATATGCAGAGCGGAATCTTCGAGCGATTCCAGTCCATGCCGATCGCGCGGTCGTCCGTGCTGTGGGCGCACGTGCTGACCTCGCTGGTCGCCAACCTGATCTCGCTCGTGCTCGTCGTGCTCGTCGCCCTGCTCATGGGTTTCCGCTCGGGGGCGGGCGTGGCGGCGTGGCTCGCGGTCGCGGGCATCCTGATCCTGTTCACCCTGGCGCTGACATGGCTCGCCGTCATCGCCGGTCTGTCCGCGAAGTCCGTGGACGGCGCGAGCGCGTTCTCCTACCCGCTCATCTTCCTGCCGTTCATCAGCTCGGCGTTCGTGCCCACCGACACCATGCCCGGCCCGGTACGCGCCTTCGCCGAGCACCAGCCGGTGACGTCCATCGTCAACGCCATCCGCGACCTGTACACCCAGCAGCCGGTCGGCACCGACGTCTGGATCGCCCTCACCTGGTGTGTCGGCATCCTCGTCGTCGCGTGCGCCTTCGCCATGAACACCTACCGCCGCAAGATCTCCTGAGACCGTGCCGACCGGGTCCGTTCTGATCGGCCCGGGTCAGCGTGGCGGACGGGCGGTCAGTCAGATCGCGGCGCGGTCGCCACGACGAAGAACAGCACCCTGAGTGCCCCACCCGAAGCACATGCGGCAGCCGCTGATCGGCGCCCATGATCGATGCTCATGTGGGTGAGAACGCCGCCGAGCGCGGCACCGTAGATCGTACTCACCGGCGAACCACGGGCCGGACCGGACATTCCCATTGTCCCGATGAGCGCTCTCACCGTGAGGGCGTCGATGTCGTCGATGTCGTCCCGCGCCAGCATGCCTCCGGCCTTTCGCCGTCGTTCAGCGCGCTTTTCGAGCGACGAGACACGTAACCATCGTGAAACAAGGAAAAATCATGAGTGAATCCCTCCACACCGTCGAGACGATGCCGACCGCGCGTCAGCCCGGCTGCCCCTTCGACCCGCCCAAAGAGCTGATCCAGGCCCGCGAGCACGGCCCGATCAGCCGCCTCCCCTTCCCCGACGGGCACCAGGGCTGGCTGATCACCGGCTACGACCTGGCCCGGGCGGTCCTGGCCGACTCGCGGTTCAGCTCGCGCAGGGAACTCATGCGCCACCACCCGACCATCGACTACGGCGACATCGAGATCCCCCCGGCGCCACCCGGCGAGTTCCTGCTCATGGACGAGCCACGGCACGGCCGCTACCGGAAACCGCTGGTGGGCAAATTCACCGTCCGGCGGATGCGCCTGCTCACCGAGCGCGTCGAGCAGGTCACCGCCGAACACCTGGACGCGATGGAACAGGCCGGGCCGCGTGCGGACCTGGTGACCGCGTTCGCCAAGCCCATCCCCTCCGTCATCATCTGCGAGCTGCTGGGCGTGCCGTACGAGGACCGGGGCTCCTTCCAGGAGCACATCGACAAGTTCCTCGGCGGGGAGGTCAGCGACGAGGAACTGATCGCGGCCTACACCGCCACCCAGGGGTACCTCGCCGAACTGGTGGCCGCCAAGCGCGCGAACCCCACCGACGACGTGCTCAGCGACCTGCTCGACAGCGACCTCACCGATGAGGAGCTGAAGGGCATGGCCCTGGTCCTGCTGTCGGCCGGGTTCGACACCACCGCCAACATGCTGGCGCTGGGCACCTTCGCCCTGCTGAGCAACCCTGCGCAGCTGGCCGCGCTGCGCGCCGACCCCGGACTCACCGACGGGGCCGTGGAGGAGCTGCTGCGGTATCTGACCATCATCAAGCAGCTCGCGAGGGTCGCGCTGGAGGACGTCGAGCTGGGCGGCCAGACCATCGAGGCCGGTACGACGGTCATCCTGTCGTACGCCACCGCCAACCGCGACCCCGAGCGTTTCACCGACCCCCACGCGCTCGACCTGGGCAGGCAGGAGGGCGGGCACCTGGCCTTCGGGCACGGCATCCACCAGTGCCTGGGCCAGCAACTGGCCCGCGTCGAGATGCGCGTCGCGCTCCCCGCCCTGCTCAACCGCTTCCCCACGCTGCGCCTCGCCGTACCGGCCGAAGAGGTCGCCCTGCGCCCGGAGACAGCGGACATCTACGGGGTGAAGAGCCTCCCGGTCACCTGGGACACGTGACCGCGAGCCGGTCTGGAGCTACTCCGACTACGTGATGCCTTCCTAGTGCACCAGGCTTGACCTGGTCAGACATGAGGTCCCAGGTCACGGCAATAGCCGATGGCCTGGGACTTCTTGTCGTTTTGGGTTGTTCGGGGCATTTGTCGGCGCCGGTGTTGACCCTTGATGGCCTCGCTTTGCCCAAGTCCCTTGACTGTGTCGCGACCTGCGTTCAGGCTCCCTGGTTGGGGACAACATCGGGCAACCTGGAAGCGAGGAGCACCGCATGGCATTCCACTTCGTAGGCATGGATCCCAACTCGCCGGACGACAAGTGTTGTGCCGTATTCGTCGATGACGAGGCGGACAAGATCTTCTTTCAGGGGAAGCTGGTCACCGATCCGGTACTGCTGGCCAAGATCGCTGCGCACAGCCCCATAGGGGCGGACGAGGTAGTGGTGTGGCACCCCGGCAGAATGAAGCCGATCATCGCTGAGGCCATCGCGGGCACTTTCAAGGAAGGCCGAGTAGGGCACGGGCCGACGTCGATCAGAGACATGATTCGCGGGGTTCGGCATTCGGCCGTCCACCTGGAGACGCGTGACACCTACGATCCCAACCATCCGGCGTTCCAGGACTTCCTGGCCGGTGGCTCGGGCCGCTACGACAGAAGCGGATGGACGGACACGGTTCGAGAGGCTGTGGGGCGCGGAGTGCGGATACGGCGAGCACGCGTAGTATCCGAGCCCATCAGCGACTACATCCGCTGGGAGCACATGATCACCGACGAGAACACGAGGGCCGGTGAGGAGGTGCGATGGCTGCCGCGCCGCCGAGCGTTCGATCTGGTACTGCCTGGTACGGACTTCTGGATGTTCGACGGGCGGGTGGTCTGCTTCAATTTCAACTCTGGTGCGGGCGTGGACACAGAAGCGGACCAGTTCACCAACGACCCGGACGTGGTCACTCGGTGTATCGCCATGTTCGAGCAGATCTGGGAACGGGCGACCCCGCACGAGGAGTATCAGCCGCAATAGTTCAGATCGGTACGTAGAACTTCACCATGTCGTCATCGCCTTCGTCCTCCTCCAGCGCTCAAGCCGCACGGCAACGTCTCGCCGACCAGCTTCGCGAGATTCGCGAGGACGCGGACCTCACCGGCCGCAAGCTGGCCGATCTGGCGGGCTGGCATGGGGTTTCCAAGGTCTCCAAGATTGAGCATGCCGCACGCCCCATCTCGCCCGAAGACCTACGCACATGGTGCCGGGTCTGCGGTGTGTCACCTGGGCGTACGGAGGAACTGCTGGCCGAGCTCCGCGCGGTGGCCGGTATGTGGGTCAGCTACCAGCAGCTCAACCGGCGCGGGCTCAAGGGGGCGCAGGAGTCGGTCAGGGAGCGATACGAGCGTGTGCGCCTGATGCGCGCGTACTCAAACAAGGTCATCCCTGGCCTTCTCCAGACGGAGGGATACACGACGGCCGCACTGGAGGCCGTACGACACGAGCAGGCCGTCGAAGTGAACGACATCACGGGGGCGGTGGCGGAGCGGATGACACGCCGCCGTGTGCTACATCGAACCGACGCCCGCTTCGTGTTCCTCCTCGAAGAGAGCGTGCTGTGGTACCGAACCACGAGACCCAGCGTCCACGCCGAGCAACTACGGCATCTGTTGTCGGTGATGCTGATGCCGTCGGTACTGATCGCGATCATTCCCCGCACCGCCGACCGCACCGTCACCGGGTGGGGCGTGTGGCCCGAGGAATCGTTCACAATGACCGACTTCGCCCAGACGAACGTGGAGTTGGTGTCGGGCTATCTGACGATCACGCAGCCCGAGGAAGTCGCCATGTACGTGTCGGCGTGGGAGCGTCTGTTCTCCATGGGCGCCATCGGTGAGCCCGCGAAGGCACTGATCCTTCAAGCGATCGAGGCTTTGCCCTCCGAGTAGACGGCAAACTTGGACAACTTTTCTAGCCGTGAAAGCATTCGCTTCTACCGTCTGAGTCATGGCATCCGGACAGACAGTGACAGAGGCCCGTGCCGGGGGGCGCGAGGGCGATGAGACCGCCAGCCCTGACGGGCAAGGGCTTCCCGAGGGGTTGCGGGACCTCGCACGGCTGGTCCATGCGCGGGGTGTGCGTACGTCGATCATTCACTACGTAGGGCTTCGCCTTCGTGGTCATCGGCCGCTTCCGTTTCCTCGGGAAGATCGGTTCGAGCTGATCGCGCACAGTCGCGACGGCTGGGAGGTGGCGAGTGTGACCGTGGGGGAGCGGTCCGGCTGTTTCGTGGTCTCGCTGCCTTCGGTGGGGATCACGACCCAGCTGGTGAACGCCGATCAGCCGCTCGCGGTGGTGGATCTGATCCTCGCCGCGCTGCCGAAGGAGGTCGCGTGAGGCCGGACGGCGAGGCGCGCTCCTGCGACGAGGTGGCCGGGGTGGGCGGCACGGCGTTTCGAGAGCTTGAGCTGGGATGGCTGGCCGTGCGGGTGGTGTGGTCGCTCGTACCGGATGGAGGGAGAAGATGAGCGGCGTTGTGCCGACACAGCTTCGGGTCCCCTACGTCATCGCGCATGCCGACGAGGTCGCGCCGCAGCCTTTGAGGTTCGTGCGGCGCCCGCTGGGTGGGTTGCGGCTGGCCTACGACGACGAACGCCGGGGCGACCGGGTCGGCGGGGTGTTGCGGGTCCGGGTGCTGAACAACCAGCGTGGAGCACCGCAGTGGCGCAAGCTCAACACCCTGCGCCAGTGGCGGTGCATGGAGAAGCTGCTGTGCCAGGTCTGCGGGCAGGCCGCGACCGACCCCGACACCGGCCGTATCCCCTGGATCATGACCGACAGCGCGTTCCGTGAGATCCCCGAGGACCCCACCGGGGGTCTCACCAGCGCTCCGCCAACGTGTTGGACCTGTATCCCGGAGGCGCTGGCCACCTGTCCTCAGCTTCGCGTCTCCCAGGCCGTGGGCACCGTCGCCCGCGCCGAACCCGTCGCCGTACTGGCCGATATGTTCACTCCCGGCCCGCGTCACGGAGCGCTTCACACGGGCGAGCACAACGTCGAGGTCAGCCTGAAGGACGAGGTGTCGATTCCCAGGGCGCTCGCCACCCAGCTGATCGTCCGGGTTCACGACCTCCGGCCCGCGCCTTCCGCCGCTTTTGACGGAGTGCGTCCCGTCCGGTCGTAGTCGTACAGGGCGGGAGCGAGCGCGGCGAACAGCACGGCGGCGGTGACGGCGAACCCCGCCGGGTAGCCCACCGCCCCGGCCAGGAGCCCGAACCCGACCGCGCCGACGCCGAGCCCGGCGTCGTAGGCGAGGTTCCACATCGCGCTCACCTGGCCGAAGGAGGATTCGGGGGCGCGCTCGAACATCAGCGCCAGGGTCACGTTCTGGGCCATGCCGTACCCCACGCCGAACAGCCCCATGCCGACGATCATCGCGAGGGGGTTGTCCACCCAGAAGAGTGCCGCAGTGCCGAGAGCGGCTGCCAGGACGGCGGGGACCAGCAGACGGGCGGGGCCGTGGCGGTCACCGTACCGGCCCGCCGCCCAGCGCGCGAGCGGCGCGGCGCAGGACTGCGTGAACAGGGCCACCGCGACCAGATCGCGCGACCGCTCCGGCGCGGCCAGCGGGAGGAAGGTCAGCAGGACACCGGCCGCCGGTGTCACCATGGCGAAGACGAGGGCGGGCCTGGCGATCCCGCCGTCGCGGAGGATGCCAAGGATCCCGTGTCGTTTCCCGCTACGAGTCTCGTTCCGGTTCTTGTCGAGGGTCCCGCTCTGGTTCCCGTTCCGGGTTTCGTCGAGGGTTCTGTTCTGGTTCCTGTTTCGGCTTTCGTCGGGGGTCCCGCTCTGGTTCCCGTTCCGACTTTCGTTGGGGATTCCGGTCCGGTTTCCGTTTCGGCTTTCGTTGTGGGTCTTGCTTTGGTTTCTGTCGTGGGTCCCGTTCCGGCTTTCGTTGTGGGTCTCGCTTCGGTACTCGTCGTGCTGTTCGGTTCGCGCTCGTCGGGAGGGCAGGCCGGGTACGGCGGCCAGTGCGAGCAGTGACAGTGCCGCCCCGGTGACGAAGACGGGCTCGTAGCCGACGTGCTCGCTCAGCCAGAGCCCCAGCGGCAGGCACGCGATGGAGGGAACCCCGACGGCCACCCCGTACAGTCCCAGCCCCTCGCCGCGACGGTCGGCGGGCACCAGTTCGGCCATCAGGGCCGCACCGGCCACCACCACGAGCCCGAGCCCGGCGCCCCGCGCCAGGCAGATCCCCAGCACCGGGGGCATCGACGCCGACGCGGGCAGCAGGAGGGCGGGTGCCCCGAGCAGGAGCAGGCCCAGTCCCATGACCGCCCGGTAGCCGTACGCGCGCAGCAGGCCGGGCGCCGCGAACTCCGTCAGCACGGTCCCCAGCATCATGGCGCCGGTCGACAGGCCCGCGCCCACCCCGCCCGCACCGGACGTGGCCGCGTACAGGGGGACGGCGGGCGCCAGCAGGTAGAAGCTACCGAGGGCGCCGAGGGAGGCGGCCAGCAGCAGGACCGTCGGACGGTTCAGAATACGGGCGCGGTCTTCTCGGGTCCCTCCGGCGTCCCCCCGGATCTCTCCGTCATCCCCCTGAGGTTCTTCGCCGTTCCCCTGGACTTTCCCGCTGTCTTTTCGGGGTGTTTCATCGCCTCCCTGGACCTCCCCGCCGTCTCCTCGGGGTGTCCCATCACCCTCCGGGCTCTCCCGGCCGTCCCCTCGCGTCTCTCCGGCGTTCCCTTGGGTTTCCTCGTCGTCCCCCTGGGGCTCCCCGGCGTCCTCCCGGGGTTCCCCGGTGGCGCTCTTCTGGTGATGCATGGGCCGACCCTAAGCGGGAACCGGCTCAGCGGTAAGGGCCGATCTCATGTCGAACGAGTAGGCCGATTCGGGGACCGGACTCCTGTCGCGGGTTGACGGGAACCGGCCAGGACCCCTGCGTGAGCTGCTCGAATTCGTCGTGAGCGGTCACGCCCGCGTCAGGACGGCTGCTTTGTCGTGAGCGGTCACGCCTCCTTCAGGATGGCGGCCACCGACTCGCGCAGCGGTGTGGTGGGACGGCCGATGAGGGCGCTGAGCTCGCCCGGGGTGGGCGACAGGGCTCCCTGGTCGATGTCGAGGTCGATGTCGGCGTACATGGTCGCCACCGGTTCCGGCAGGCCCGCGTCGATCAGGGCCCGGCGGAAGTCGGCGTGCGGGAGGTTCCGGTAGACGACGGGCCTGCCGGAGGCCGCCGACGCCTCGGCGGCCAGCTCGGGCAGGCTCCACGCGGTGTCGCCGGAGAGCTCGTGGATCGTGCCGCCGCCGACGCTGCCGTTGCCGTTGTTCTTGTCGGTGAGTACGGCGACGGCGGCGGCCGCGAAGTCGGCCCGGGAGGCGCTGGCGACGCGGCCGTCACCGGCGGCGCCGAGAATCACGCCGTGCTCGACGCCCTGGAGGACGGAGGTCGCGTAGACCTCGGTGTAGAAGCCGTTGCGCAGGAAGGTGAACGGGATCCCGGAGGCGCGGATGTGCTCCTCGGTGCCCCGGTGGTCGACGGCCAGTGCCAGGGGCGTGGTGTCGGCGTGCAGCACGCTGGTGTAGACGATGCGGGCGACCTCGGCCGCCCTGGCCGCGTCCACCACGGCGCGGTGCTGGCCAAGGCGCCTCCCGACGGCGTCGCCGGAGATGAACAGGACCGTGTCGCCCGGGGCGAAGACCCCCTTGAGTGTCTCCGGCCGTTCGTAGTCGGCCTCCTTGATCCTGACGCCGCGTGCGGCCAGGTCGGCGGCCTTGCCGGGATTCCGTACGGCCGCCACGACACGGTCCGCGGGCACGCTCTCCAGCAGGCCGTCCACCACCAGGCGGCCGAGCTGACCGGTGGCACCGGTGACAACGATCATTTCGTTTCTCCTCGCTCGAAGCTCGAAGGGGGGTGCCGTCAGGTTAGTACTAACTAATAGATAGTGCCAACTAAAAGTTAGTACTTTCTTTTGTGTGGTGCGACGAGAAAGTAGAGTGGGCGGATGGACGACCAGGCCGCGGCCCCGCTGGACGAGTTCAGCCAGCTCACCTTCGACGTCTTCGCGCGCGGATGTGTCTCGCGCGAGACGATGGAGCACATCACCGGCCGCTGGGGCATCCTGGTCATGGTCGCGCTCCAGGAGGGGACCTACCGCTTCAACGCCCTGCGCCGCCGGGTCGACGGGGTCAGCGAGAAGATGCTCGCCCAGACGCTGCAGGCTCTGGAGCGCGACGGCCTGGTCCACCGCGAGGCCGAGCCGACCATTCCCCCGAAGGTCGAGTACAGCCTCACGCCGCTCGGCGCCCAGGCCGCCCGGCGCCTGCTCGACCTCATCGAATGGCTGGAAGGCGAGATGCCCGCGGTCATGGAGGCCCGCGCGCGTCACGACCGGGCCAGAGACGCGCGGCGGACGACGTAGGCCCGTCGCCCGCCGCGTCGTCTCCGCCCGCTACCCGTCGCGTCCTCCCTGCCCGCCGCTCTCCGTGTCGTCTCCGCCCACTGCCTGTCGCGTCCTATCTGCCCGCTGCCCGCTGCCCGCTGCCCGCTGCCCGCTGCCCGCTGCCCGCTGCCCGCTGCCCGCTGCCCGCTGCCCGCTGCCCGCTGCCCGCTGTGCGGCTTGCGGCGTTTTTTGTGGCGCTTTGTGGTGTTTCTGCGCCGTGCCGGGGGAGCCGCGCGACGCCGAGTACAGGTTTGTCGGTCCGGGGCGTTAGCGTTCCGCGCATCACGGTCGCGGGTGACGAAATCCCCGTGGGCGTCGGCATTCCTTCCATGGTGAAAGGCGGGACCCTTTGGGCTGGTTGGCGGCGGGCGACGGGTACGAGGTCGCTCTGGTGGAGGGCCGGGTGGCGGCGAGGGCCACCGCGGGCCGGGCGGCGGGACGACAGCTGAAATCGCTGCCCAAACAGGTGCGCGAGCACCCCGAGGCCGAGCGGCTGCGCCGCCTGGCCGAGTGGCTCGACCGGCACGAGGCCACCTGTGTGGCACGGGTGGACGCCTGGATGGTGTCGTCCCTGCCCGTGCCCACCGGGCTGGTCGCCCGGCTGTGGCCGGACGAGGCGTGGCGGTCGGTGCTGCGCGACCTCGTGGTGGTCGGCGACGGCGAGGCGGGCTTCCTTCGCGACGTCACCGGGTCCGGCGAGCTGCGGACGGTGGACCTGGACGGCGAGACCGTCCGGATGTCCCCGGAGACCGTGACGCTGCCCCACCCGGTGCTGCTCCCCGACCTGGACGACCTGCGGGAGTTCGCCGCGGAGCTGGGCGTGACCCAGCGCGTCGAGCAGATCCACCGGGCGACCTGGGTCAAACCGGCCGAGTTCGCGGAGAAGGCCACCGAGGTGACGGAGTTCTCCGGCGGAAAGTTCGCCTCCCGGTTCGGCCTCGCCGCCCGCGCGACCTCGCTCGGCCACCGCGTGTCCGGCGGCTACGCCACCTGCGCGGTGCGCGACGCCGGGCGGAGCGTCGAGGCGTCGGTGTGGATCGGAGAGCCGTACTGGGACGGTGACACCGAGACCGGAAACCTGACCTGGAACGGCCAGGACGGCAGGCGCCTCCCCCTGCGGGAGGTCGGCCCGGTGGCCTGGTCCGAGGGAATGCGCATGGCCGCGGCGCTGTACGCCGGCCGCAACGTCGAGGAAGGAACGAACGCGTGAGCGGCGCCACGTCGTCAGCGGGGACGCACGAACTGCCCGGAGCGGGCAACGAAGCGGGGGCGTACGACCCGTCCTCCGAAAAAGGGCAGGGGCGGGAGACCGAGGCGCGGGAGCTGCTGGAGGCCGGGGCGGTCCTCCCGCCGGGCACGGACGGCGGCGAGCGGGCGGTGCCGCTGACCGCGCGCGCCTACCGGCACCCCGGGCTGGAGGACCGGGTGGTGGTCCGCCTGGTCGCCGAGGAACTGGGCGCGGCGGAGGACGCCGCGGCGGGCTTCCTCGGGCTGGAGCCGGACGGCGAACCGGTCGTCGTCGGGGTGGGCCTGCGGCGTTCGCTCGGGTTCCCCGAGTGGGTGCTCGTGCACCACCCGGAAGACGGCCACCACGCGCTCGCCCTGGTGCCGGAGCTGGACCGCGCGGGCCGGCAGGCGAAGTCCAAGCCGAAGGCCGCCCTCGACGCCTACCAGCGGCTCGCCACCCAGCTGGCCGGGGCCGTCCCGCACTTCCTGCCGACGTTCCTCGAACAGGCGGGCAGGGTGTTCCTCTCGGTGGAGAACGCCACCTACGCGGCACAGCTGTTCGTCCAGGCGCGCAAGGCGGAGACCGAGCACGGCCTCCCGGTCGACGAGGACCGGCTCGACGCGGTGTTCCTGGAGTTCGCGCTCGCCGGAGCCCTGCCGGTGAAGGCCCTGTCCGTGTACGCCAAGGAGCTGGCGGGCCGGGTGCCCGCGGACGAGGCCCTGCGCAGGATCCACCGGCTGTGCGTGCGCCGTACGGCGGGCGGGCTGTCGCCGTCCGCGCAGATGGCCGTCGAGCTGCGCCGCCTGGCCAGGGCCGCCGGGCGCGACGCGGACGTCGAGGAGCAGTCGTACCTCATGGACCTGCTCGCCCTGCCCGCCACCTCCGGGGCGGCGCTGGGCTGGTGGAAGGCACACCGCCAGGCCCTGGTGAGCCTCGCCCGGCGAGAGCCCGCCTTCCGCGGGACGCTGCTGAACACGATGCCCGCCAACGGCGACGACGACATGCCCGCCCTCTGGCTGGAGATCCTGGAGGAGTCGGGCGCCGCCGAGGGCCTGGGAGAGGCCGAGGTGCCCGAGGGCGAACGTCCCGCCGACGGCACGGCGGGCTGGCTTGAGCGGTTCCTGGCCATCTGGAACGTCGGCTGGCGGGGAAATCCGCGACTGCCCGGCCTGTACGCGCTGATCGAGCGCGTGGCGGGACGGCTGCGCGCCGAGCTCGCCGCGACGGGCGCGACGGTGTCGTTCAAGCAGGAGCCCGACCTGGTCGACCTCCTGCTGTCACTGGACATCCCGGTCGCCGACCCGGACGACGACGCGCGCCTGCTGCTGGAGCCCTGGGCGCGCGGGGAGGAGAGGCGCGACCTGCTCGCGCTCGCCGCCGACCTCCGGTTCCGGCCCGCGTTCCACCGCGCCGCCGATTCGTTCAGCGACGACACCGACGGACACCGGGCCGTACGCCTCCTGGCGGCCTCGCCCGGTGGCCGGACGATGCTGGCGGAGTGGGTGGCCGCGGTCGCCCGGCGCTCGGCCGTCGCCGGGCTGCCGCAGCTGCCCGACGCCCTCAGCCGGCTGACCTGGCTGCCCGGCGAGGCGCTGGTCCTCGCCGGGGAGGAGGTCGCCGAGGCGGTACGGGCCGACCTCGCCGCCGAGCTGGCCAGGACGCTGCGCGGCGGGCTCCTCGACGAGCTGGGCTGGCCGGACTGGGAGGAGGCGGTCGCCGACCTCGTCGGGCCGAAGGACCTGGACGAGATCGAGACCGCCGACGCCTGGCCGAACCTGATCGTCTCCGGCCCCTCCCGGGCCAGGGTCATCGGCCCCGAGGGCACCGTGCTCGTCCACGACCTGCGCCCCGCGCCGGACGGCGTCTGGGGCGACCCCGGCTTCCATCACGTCGACGGCGAGCTGCTCGTCTACTGGGGCACCCATGGTGACGGGTTGCGCGGATACTGGCACTCCTCCGCCGGGACGATCCTCCCGATGGAGGGGGAGATCAGCTGGTGGAGGCTGGGCTCCGACACGGTCACCCTGCCGCTGCCCGGCGGCGGCCGGACCACGGGTGCCGGTGTACTGCATCCGGGCGACACCGTGGTGCCCCGCAAGCGTCGCCTGATCGGTGACGGGACCTCGTTCTGGACCTGGGACGCCGACGTCGAGGGCTGGCGCGAGTACGACCCGGTGGGCATGGCGGACGGCAGGCTGAGCATGCCCGGCTTCCTCGCCGACGCGCTGCGCTCGGCACCGCCGGGCAGCACCTTCCGTGGCGGCTGGGTGCTGCCCGCCCTCTCCGGTGAGGCCACCCCGGCCGGTGCCCAGACGGACGGCCTGGTCGGCTGGCGGGTGGTCGAGCTGCCCGACGGATCGCTACGCGGTGAGGACCTCGCCGGGCACACCGTCACTGTGCGCGGCGGCCCCGACGGGCACGGCCGTCCGTCGCGTGCGGTGGTCTTCCCCGGCGGCGACCGGCCGCGCGCCGTCGTTCACGCCTACCGGGAGGTCAAGCTCGTCGACCCGGAGGGCGTCGTCGTCGCGACGGCCTCGCTGCACGGCGGGCCGGGAGTCTTCGCGGAAGGCACCGCCCTACTGCCGCCGACTCGTCACTGGCACCGCATGCGGCCCCGCGACCCGGAGGGCTCGTCGGCGCTGCGCCGGATCGACGGGGAGACGGCGGCGGCCCTGCTGAAGGCGGCCCTCTCCGTCGAGTCCACAGAATCCGCCGGGTCCGCCGGTGGCGGGCACTCCGGGCAGCCTCCGCGATCGGCGCGGGAGGAGCTGCGCGACCTGGTCCGCTCCCTGCTGCCGCAGGTCACCCATGACGCGCTGATCGCCGGGATCGCCGGGGTGGTCGCGTTCGCCGCCGCCCAGCGGGCCACCCTGGACGCGGCGGCGGCGAGGCTCGCCGCCGCTCTCACGGGCGAGGAGGAGGAAGGAGCGCCGGAAGGCCCCTCCGACCAGCTGCTCGCCGACGCACTCAACGGCCTCGGTGCCGAAACCTCCTACTGGGGACGCCGCGAGACGTCCCACGGCATCTTCCAGCAGCTCCGGACGATCGGCCGCGAGAAGCGGACGCCCTCGGGCCGGACCCTCCGCGTCCACGTGGAAGGGCCGAGGCTGGCGTCCCTCTCCACCGAGTGGGAGCCGCTGCTCGACCGGTCGGCCGCGCTCGCCTTCCGCGCGGCGTCGGCGTTCGATCCCGAGCAGGCGGGTGCCCTGCGCGAGCTGCTCTCCGAGTTCGAGGCGCTCGGGCTGGGCTCCTCGGCGGAACCGTCCTCGTGGCGCCGTTTCCTCCTGCGCCTCGACGGGGCCTGGGTCGACAACGCGCGGAACAAACGATCCGGTAACCGCTGGCGCAACCTGCTCCCGCTGGAGGACGGCGCCCTCATCGCGTTCCTGAACGTCGACTCCGACAGCGGCGGCTACCTCTTCAGCGCGCTCTTCCACGACCCGGCGGGCCGCTTCGACGTACCCCACCCCTACACCGTGCGGTCCTCGGGCCCGATCGGCGAGGCCAGGCACGCGGGCTGGCTCGGGGAGTTCCTCACCGAGCTCGCCGGACGCGGGCCCGCGCCCTGGCGGCCGGAGAGCGCGGAGGAGTTCGCGCGGCTCACCGGGGTGACCGAGACGACGGCACGGCTGGTCGTCGCGGGGTTGCCGTACGTGGACAGCTACGAGCGCGGCTTCCTGCCCGGTGACCTGCGGGCGGCCCTCGGGGTGAAGGCGGCCGACGCCGCCGTGGCCAAGGACGAGCTGCGCCGGTTGAACGCCGACATCCGGCGGGAGGTCGTCGGCGCGCTGCTGCCCGAGCGCCCGGCGGAGCTGTGGACCGAGGGGCCCGACGTCGCCGCCGCCGCACAGGTGTGGAACGCCCGGGTGGGACGACGGGCCGCCGTCCCCGAGTGGCTCGTCGGTGAGGCGACCCGCGCGGTCCGCGCCTGGTGGGAGCCGAGCCGGGCGCTGCCCGCCCTGCTCGACCCGGCCTCGGCGCCGGAGTTCGGCAACGACCTGAGCTGGCGGGTGAAGGGCGACCGCGTCGCCCCTGCCGACGACGTCGAGACCGGATTCACCCAGTCCACGCTGCTCTCCACGATCGCGCTGACCGCGTGGCTCGCCCACCGGCTGCCCTCCGGCGATCCCGTACGGGCCGCGCTGCCCGCCGTGCTCGCCTCGGTCAGGGAGCGGCTCGCCCATCCCGGCCTGATGCTCGACCTGGGCGAGTACGTCGACCTCCCCGCGTTCCGCAAGGTCGCCGGAGCCCCCGCCGAGGTCGCCGAGGGCTGGGAGCGCTACGGTGCCGTGATCATGTCCACCCATGACGACCGGCCCGCCCCGGGGCTGCGCGTCGCCCTGCTCGACGCGGCGGGGAGCGACCCCTACCTACCGGCCCTGCGCGCCCTGACCGGCGATCCCGAGCGGCCCTTCCCCGCCGAGCTGGCGCTGCGCACCGCCCGCGACCCGCGTTTCGAGGCGCTCCTCGCCGACCCCGGAGACCCCGGGGCTGGGGAGCGCGCGGCCGACGGCACCTGGTGGCCGCAGGACCCCTCCCGCTCCGTGCCCGCGCTGCTCTCCCAGGTCGCGGAGGAGTACGGGCTGGGCCGGGACGCCGCGGCACTCTACCTGGCGCTGCTCGCGATGCCGGATCCCACCGACAAGAACGTCACCCGGTGGACCGGCTGGAAGCCCGCCCGGTTCAAGGCGGCCCGCGCCGAGCTGGCCGCCACCGACCTGGTCGTCGAGGCGAGCCGCACCCGGGCGGGCCGCTCGCTCTTCCTGCCGGGGGCCTGGGCCGAGCTCAAGGCTCCGAACGCCCCGCTCGAACGGTGGAAGTTCCCCCTGCTCGACCTGGTCAGCGGGGAGAGCGCGGTGCTCGGGGTGCTCGTCCCCGCCGAGCCCGCCGCCGACCTCTACGCCAGGGCGTGGCAACGGGTCCGCGACGGCGACGTTCCCCGCTTCGAGGAGCTCCGCGTACGGCGCGGCAAACGCCGCTGACGCGGGCCCCGCTTTTCGCGGGTCTTGTTCCCCGTGGGTACGGGGCTCGTTTTTCGCGGGCCTCGTTCCCGGTGGGTACGGGGCTCGCACGGCAGGTCTTGTTCCCCGTAGGTACAGGGCTCGCTCTTCGCGGGTCTTGTTCCCGGTGGGTACGGGTCTCGCGTTCCGTGGGTACGGGGCCGCCCCTCGCGGGTGCGGGCCTCGTGTCCTGTGGCTACGGGGCTCGCTTCTCGCGGACGCGGGCCTTGTTCCCCGTGGGCGCGGGGCTCGCACGGCGGGTCTCGCGTCCCGTGGGCACGGACCTCCATGGGCACGGACCTTCATGGGCACGGACTTCCATGGGCGCGGGCCGTCCCCGTTGGAGAACACCCGCTTGGAGAACATCCGCTTTCACCAGGCCCGATCGGCCGGGGCGCGGGCTCGTCGCGCACGCCCCGGCCGGATCGGGCATCCCTCCGAACAGAAAGATCTCCCCGATGACCATGACCGAACCGGTGGCCCCCGTGGCCCTTCCCAACCGGCGTACGCTGCCGGCCGAGGAACAGCACGCCACCGAACTCGCCTTCCTCGCCGCCCACGACGACGGCCCTCGCCCGCCCGGCTGGGCGCTGACCCCGCGCGCGGTCGTCACCTTCGTCTGCGGCAGCGGAGGCGAGACTCTCGAACTGCCCGGATCCCGGCAGGCGAAGGGCGACGGCGACGGTGGTGCCGTGCCGCCCGCCCGGCTCGCCATCACCCCCAAGTTCGTCGGTGAGCGCTCCCTGGTGGAACGCTGCGTGGTCACCCTCGCCGGTGAGCGCGGCCTGCTGCTGGTCGGCGAGCCGGGTACCGCCAAGTCGATGCTCTCCGAACTCCTCGCCGCCGCCGTCTGCGGCACGAGCGCGCTCACCGTGCAGGGCACCGCCGGTACCACCGAGGACGCCTTCCGCTACGGCTGGAACTACGCCCTGCTCCTCGCCCAGGGGCCGAGCCGCCAGGCGCTGGTCGACTCCCCGGTGCTGGCCGCCATGCGGGCCGGGCGGGTCGTCCGGATCGAGGAGATCACCCGCTGCCTGCCCGAGGTGCAGGACGCCCTGGTGTCGATCCTGTCCGACCGGCGCCTCAGCGTGCCCGAGCTCGCGGGAACGCCCGACGCCCTGACGTCCGCCACCCCCGGTTTCACCGTGATCGCCACGGCCAACCTGCGCGACCGGGGTGTCTCGGAGATGTCGGCGGCGCTCAAGCGCCGGTTCAACTTCGAGACCGTCGTCCCCATCGCCGATCCCGTCGCCGAGGCCGCCCTGGTACGCGGCCAGGCCACCGCCGTGGTGCGGCGGGCCGGTGCCGCCTTCAGTGTCGACGACGCCGTGCTGGACGCGCTGGTCACCGTGTTCCGCGACCTCCGCTCCGGCCGCTCGGCCGAGGGCTGGGACGTCGAGCGCCCGGGAACCGTGATGTCCACGGCCGAGGCGGTGCAGGTGGCGGCCTCCCTCGGGGTGGCGGCGGCCTACCTGCCCGGCGGGGACGTCCTCGACCTGGTACCCGGTCACCTGCTCGGCGTGGTCCGCAAGGACGACCCGGCCGACCACGCGCGGCTGCTCGGCTACTGGGACGGCCCGGTGCGACGCCGCGCCGAGGACGGCTCCGCTATGTGGCGTCGCCTCTGGGACCTGCGGGAGAACCTGCGTTGACGAACGATCGACAGGCGAGCACTCCCGGCACGGGGAACACGAGTGCTCAGGACGATGACGTCCGGGTGATGGCCGATCGTGATTCTGGTCTTTCCGGAGAGGACGCTCACGGCGGGAGCGTCGGGGCCGATCCGCGGGGGGCGGTGGAGGTGCTCGCGGGGACGGGTGGCGACGGGCGGCCCTACCTGCTCGGCGTGCGCCACCACAGCCCAGCGCTGGCGGCGGCCGTCCCGGCGCTGCTCGACGCCGCCGGAGCCGAGGTGGTCTGCGTCGAGCTGCCCTCCGACTTCCAGCCGTGGCTGGTCCATCTGGCGGATCCGGCCACCCTCGCGCCGGTCGCCCTCGCCGGTACGGGCGGGGACGGGCGGCTCGGCTTCTACCCCTTCGCCGACTTCTCGCCCGAGCTGGCCGCCATCCGCTGGGCGCGCGAACGCGGGGCCGAGGTGCTCTGCTGCGACCTCCCGCTCTCCGACCCCGCCTGGTCGGAGGGCGATCCGGCCGGGTCCGGCACGGCGACACCGCCGTCCAGGGCCTTCGCCGACGGCCTCGCCGCCTCCGCCACGGGCAGGGACGGGGACGACATGTGGGATCGCGCCGTCGAGGTGCTCGCCCCCGGCTGCCCGCCCGAGGCGGTACGCCGCGCGGCACTGGGCGTGGGCTGGGCGCTGCGCCAGGACGCGAAGGCCTCCGGGGGAGTGTCGCCCTGCGACCTGGCCCGCGAGGCGCACATGCGCGAGGTGCTCGCCGGGGCGGCCGTCGGCGGGCGGCGGGTCGCCGCGGTGATCGGTGCCTTCCACGCCCCCGCCCTGGTCACCCGCGATCCGGCCTCCCCGGTTCCGGCCACTCCCGAGGCGGATTCCGCCTCCGCCACTCCGGCCACCCCCGTCCGTACCGCCCCCGGCCGGACCGCTCCGGGGCAAGCCCCCTCCGACAGAGGCGCCCCGGCACGTGGCACCGCCGTCGTACCGGGCGCCGGGGGTCCCTCGCCCGCCACGTCACTCGTCCCGTACGCCTTCGACCTGCTCGACTCCAGGTCCGGATACCCGGCGGGCATCCGTGATCCGCGCTGGCAGCAGGCGGTCCTCACCGCGGGCGGCGACCCCGGGAGGATCAGGGACGCCGCCGCCCGTACGATCACCGAGATCTGTCGTGAGCTGCGCGCCGCCGGGCACACCGCGGGTACCGGCGAGGCCGTGGAGACGCTGCGGCTCGCCGGTGACCTGGCCGGTCTGCGCGGGCTGCCCGCACCGGGGCGCGGCGAGCTGCTTGAGGCGGTGACGACCGTGCTCGGCCAGGGCGAACCCCTGGGGCGCGGCCGGGCGCTCGCCCGCGCCCTCGAAACGGTCCTCGTCGGCACCGAGCGCGGCAGGACCGCGCCGGGCACCCCCGGCTCCGGGCTGGGCCCGGCGGTCGAGACCGAACTCGCGGAGCTGCGGCTGCCCCACCCCGGCGATCCCGGCTCCCGCGAGGTCCGCCTCGACCCGCTCCGTTCGAACCTGGACCGTCGCCGCGAGATCCTGCTGCAACGCCTGCTGGTGTGCGGCACCGGCTACGGCCAGCCGACCGAGGTGACGGGTACGGGCGACGGGGCCGCCCTCACCACCAAGTGGCTGCTCTCGTGGACGCCCTCGGCCGCCGCGCTGCTGGACCTGGCGGGCGTACGTGGCGTCACCGCGGCCCTGGCCGCCGAGGGGACGCTGCGCGAGACCTTCCGCAGAGAGTCCGCCGAGGGCGGCCCCACCTGCGAGCTGATCCTCACGGGACTGCGCGCCGCGGCCGCCTGCGACCTGCGGGACCTGGTCGCCGACCGCATCGAGGACGCCGCCTCCGTGCTTCCCGCCACCGCGGGACTGCCCGACCTGCTCCAGGCCCTCGACCTGCTGGAGGCGCTGCGCCGCGAACACCTCCCCGGCACCACGCCGGAGAGCCGCGACCGGGCGGCGGAGCTGGCGGGCACCCTGCTGGAGGCGGCCGTACGGTCGCTGCCCGGCCTGGCAGGCAGTGACCGGCCCGAGGACGCCGCCGCTCTGATCGCGCTCGTCACCCGTTCCGCCGAGCACCGGCTCGGCCTGGGCCTCGACGACGCGCTGGACACCCTCGCGCGTACCGGCTCCCCGCTCGTCCAGGGGGCCGCGCTCGCGGCCCGCGTCCTGCTCGACCTGGACGCCCCGGACACCCTCGGAGCCCGAGCCGCCGGATGGGTCGACACCGCCACCGGGCCGGAGGGGCGCCACCGCCTGTCCCGCCTGCTCACCGGCCTGCTGGTCGCCGCGGGACCGCTCCTGCAGTCGGCCCCGGCGGCCCTCGACCCGCTGCTCGACCGCGTCGACACCCTCACCGACCAGGGTTTCCTCGCCCGCCTTCCCGCGCTGCGCGGTGGCTTCGACACCCTCACCCCGGCAGCGCGCGACCGGCTGCTGCGGGTCGTGACCGACCGTCTCGGCGACCGGATCGACCTGGCGCTGAGCGCCCCGCCCGAGCTCCTGGCGCTCTGGGCCGCCGCGGACGCCGCCGGGCTGGCCGCCCTGACCACCCTGCGGCTTCCCGTCCCGCGCGTCGGGGAACCGGACTCTCCCGTCGTACCCCCGGGGGAGGCGGGCGGGCCCGAGCCTTCGGCCGTACCGGGAGGGGAGGCCGTTCCGCGGCGGCTCGCCCCGGCCGACCGGTGGCGCCTGCTCCTCGGAAGGGAGACCGAGCGGCTGCCCGCCGACGCCAGACGCTACGCGTACGCCCTGGACGAGTTGTACGGGACGGGCCGGGGAGAGGGAGCGGGCGACTTCGGGCACGGACCGGGCGGCGGAGGCGACGGCGGCGGGCAGGGCGCCTCCTTCCCCTCCGCCCGCGAGTGGGCCGAGGAGCTCGACGCTCTGTTCGGAACGGAGGTGCGGGAGGAGGTGCTGGCCGACGCGGCCGGTGCCGGGCGGACCGACGTGCTGGCCGAGCTCGACCCCGACTCGGTACGCCCGTCGATCGACCTGCTGACCTCCGTCCTGTCCCTCGCGGGCGGGCTGCCCGAGCAGCGGCTCTCCCGGCTGAGGCCGCTGGTCCGCCGCCTGGTCGCCGAGCTGGCCAAGGAGCTCGCCACCCGGCTGCGCCCCGCGCTGACCGGCCTGGCGACGCCGCGTCCCACCCGCCGCCCCGGAGGACGGCTCAACCTGCCCGCCACCCTCAGGGCCAACCTGGCGCACACGCGCCGGACCGGCGACGGCAGGCTCCTCGTCGTGCCGGAACGGCCGGTCTTCACCACCCGGGTACGCAACGAGGCCGACTGGCGGCTGATCTTCGTGGTCGACGTGTCGGGCTCGATGGAGGCCTCGGTGATCTGGTCCGCGCTGACGGCGGCCGTCCTGGGAGGCGTTCCCACGCTCTCCACCCACTTCCTGGCCTTCTCCACCAGTGTGATCGACCTGACGGACCGGGTCGCCGACCCGCTGTCCCTGCTGCTCGACGTGCGGGTCGGCGGCGGTACGCACATCGCCGCCGGGCTCGCCCACGCGCGCTCCCTGGTCACCGTGCCGAGCCGCACGCTCGTCGTGGTGGTCAGCGACTTCGAGGAGGGCTACCCGCTCGGAGGGCTTCTCGGCGAGGTCCGCTCCCTCGTCTCCTCCGGCGTGCACCTGCTGGGGTGCGCCGCCCTGGACGACAGCGGAGCCCCACGCTACTCGGTGCCCGTCGCACAGCAGCTCGTCGCGGCCGGGATGCCCGTCGCCGCACTCAGCCCGCTCGCCCTCGCCCGCTGGGTGGGCGACCGTCTCCGAGGAGAAACCCGTTGAACCCCCCAGCCTCCACCGCCTCCCCGGCAGGACACCTGCCGCCGGTGGAGCCGCACGTGGTCGCCTCGGCCGTGGAGGACCTCACGTCCCGGCTGCGCAAGAAGCTCGACGCGGCGATCGAGCGGTGCGCCGGGCTTCCGGTCGCCGTCGACGGTCAGAATGTCTCCGTCAGCTGGGGGGAGGACGCGGAGGTCACCCTGACGCCGGGTCCGTCGGGCACGATCGCCGACCCCGGCGCGGCCCGGTGCAGCTGCCTGCTCGCACCCCGCTGCCTGCACCGCGCGGCCGTCCTCAGCGCCTGCCCGGTCGCGGACCCGTCCGCGGGTGTGGATTCGGGTACGGATTCGGAGGCGGCTCGCGTTCCGGGCTCCGGGGGGAGGGCGACTCCGGTCGCTGACCCGGCGGGGGAGGCTGGGACGAGTACGAGTACGGACGCGGGCGCCTCCCCGGGCTCCGGTTCTGTCCTAGTGTCCGGTTCTGTCCCGGTGTCCGGTTCCGGCTCGGGCTCGAAGTCCGTCCCGGGTTCCGGGCCCAACGCCGGGCAGGTGGCCGCCGCGGCCGGGCTGTGGGACGCCGCGGCCGGGGTGCTCGTGGGCGGAGTGCCCGGTGCCGGAGCGGTACCCCAGGCCGAGCTGCTCCGCGCGGCCCACACGGCCCGGGTGGCGGGCCTGCACAGGGCCGAGGCCGCCGCCCTGCGCGTCGTCCGCGAGCTGCGGGCCGCTCGCGCGCGCCATGACGGCCACCGCCTCGCCGACCTGGTCTCCGCGCTCCGGGAGCTCCTGCTGACCGCGGGCAGGCTCGCGGCGGCCGACCCCGATCCCGCCCTGGTGGGAACCGCACGCCGCGCCTACCGGCAGGGCGAGGGGCTGAAGGTGTACGGGGTCTGCAGGGAACCGGTGATCAGCGCCACCGGCTACGGCGGGGTGGTCACTCATCTCGTCGCCGAGGACGGCGGCCGGTTCTCCGTCGCCGACGTCAGGCCCGGGGGGTCGGCCCGTGCCCGGGGCGCCGCCACCGCCACGGTCGCCCTCGGTGCCGCGGCTCTCAACCACGCCCAGCTGGCCCGTGGAGGGTTGCTGATCTCCGGCGCGACGATCTCCCCGGACGGACGCCTCGGCGCGGGCCGAGGTGTGCGAGCCAACCCCGTCGCGGGACTGTCCTGGTCGGAGGGACCGCTGGCGGCCCTGTTCGCCCGGCCGCTCGCCGCGACGGCCGACGCGACGTTCTCCGGGGCCTCGTGGAGCGACCCGCAGGACGCCGGGGGAGCGGAACAGCCGATCGTCGGATGCGACCTGGTGATCGTCGGCGCCGAGGGGGACCGGCTGCTCGCCCGCGAACTCCCACCCCCCACACAGGAAGACCGCGCCGGATCGAGCCAGGCTGGGCCGGATCTTCCCGGGTCGGATCACGGTGGATCGGGCGGTGCCGGATCGGAGAGTGCTGGATCAGGCGGTACCGGATCGGGTGGCACTGGATCGGGTCCGCTTCTCGTGTCACCCGGGCCCTCCGGTGTCGCCCCTCCCTCCGAACCGGCCCCTCCCGGACCGGAGGAGGAGTGGGCGCGGGGACCACTGATCCGGCTCGTACCGGCCGACTCCCATCCCGAGCTGGCCCATGTCGCCAACCTGCGGCGGCTCGCGTCCAGGCCGGGACTGCGGGTACGGGTGATCGGCCGGTTGGATCCCGGCCGGGCCGCGACCCTGCGCCCGCTCGCGGTCGGGCCGGTTCCTGGTGCCGGGCCCACGCTGCGCCTGCCCGCCGAGTGGCTGGATCGCGCCGACCTCGGGTACGACCGTCTGCAGGGTTCCCACCTCCCGTCCCGCGACGCCTGCCCGCCCTGGCGGGAGGTGGCCGAGGCCGACGCGGACCCCGTGGCGGGCTCGCCCCTGTGGCGGGCGCGCCGCCTCGTCGAGCTGGCCGTCTCCGGCGGGCGGCGGGCGGTCGCCGAGTCCGCTCGCGGGGGTGACTCCCTCGCCCAGCGGGCCCCGCTCCGCCGCGCGGGCTTCGAGACCTCCGCGGACCTCGTCGCCGCGCTCACCGAGGAGGCCGACCGCCGCACCCGCGACGTGTTCGGCCGCCTGGTCGACCCCGGCGGCGACCGGTACGCCTGGGCGTGGCTCGCCGCGGCGGTCCACCTCACGGCCACCGAACGGGCACTCGTCCAGGCGTCCTGGCACGGCGTCCACCCCCACCGCGACCCCGGAACGGAGGAGTGAGGGAACCGGCGCGCGAGTGGAGGAGCGGATCAAGGAATGTCACCGGAGGTCGATAGCGTGAGCGGCATGAGCGATGAGATCACCGACTCCCCCACCGCCTGGGTCTCCAAGCACCTCCGCAAGTACGTCGAGTCGAACGGCGAGGAGGGCCACCTCTACTACGGCAGGCCCACCCTGCTGCTGACCACCGTCGGCCGCAGGTCCGGGCTGCGGCGGCGCACCCCGCTCATCTACGGCCGCGACGGCGACGCCTACGTGGTCGTCGCCTCCAACGGCGGGGCCGACGACCACCCGCTGTGGTACCACAACGTGCTGGCCCTGCCGCAGGTCGAGGTGCAGGTGCGGGCCGAGGTGTTCACCGCCGTCGCGCGGACCGCGACCGCCGAGGAGAAGCCCGCCCTGTGGGAGCAGATGGTGGGGATCCACGGTGAGTACGCCACTTACCAGCGCAAGACGGCACGTGACATCCCGGTGGTGATCCTCACCCGTGCCTGAGGTGCCGGCCCGGCGTGCACCCAACCGGGCGACCCCGGCGGGGACACCGCACACGTGGTACGTCGGGGTCCGGGACTTCGATGGGGGTTTTCGGTCCTCGTACGGCCCCGTGTGGCGGGTTTCTCCTGGCGGGGGCGTCGTCGATTTTCCGGTGACCGGTTCGTAGACAGATGTCAGGACAGGGGACGGCAGACAGGGGGAGCCAGATGGCTCGGTGCGCGATCTTGATGTGCGGGCGCGACGAGATGCCCGGCGGCGTGACGGGCATCCCGCCGGAGATCACGGGGTCGTACGGGCGCGTGGGCGGCGGTGCCGGGGTGCTGCCGCTTTCCGGCGGGTGACCGCGGCCCGCGCGGTCGAGGTCCAGCGGGCCGTCGCGGACGCGCACCGTCGAGAGTGGGCCTTCGTGCTCGCCGCGACGGCGCGCGTCGGCCGCGACCTCGACCTCGCCGAGGAATGCGTGCAGGAGGCGTACGTCGCGGCGCTGAACGCCTGGGAGCGCGACGGTGTGCCCTCGAACCCCGCCGCCTGGCTCACCACCACGGCCAGGAACAGGGCGCTGGACGCGCTGCGGCGCAGGCAGGTGTTCCGGTCGAAGCTGCCCCTGCTCGTGGAGCCGGAGATGGCCGGTGAGGCGGGTGCGGGGGCGGTCCAAGACGACCGGCTACGGCTGATCTTCACTTGCTGCCACCCGGCGCTGGCCCGCGAGGCCCAGGTCGCGCTCACCCTGCGCCTGGTCTGCGGGGTGAGTACGGGTGACATCGCGCGGGCGTTCCTGGTCTCCGAGCCGACGATGGCGGCCCGGGTGACGCGGGCCAAGAAGAAGATCTCGGCGGCCGGCATCGCCTACCGCGTGCCGGAGGCCGGTGAGCTGCCCGGCCGCCTGGACACGGTGCTCACCGTCATCCACCTCCTTTACACCACCGGGCACACGGCGCCGTCGGGGGAGCGGCTGCTCCGGGAAGATCTCCTGGACCGCGCCCTGGACCTGGCCCGCATGCTGCGGGTGCTGATGCCCGGCGAGAGGGAGGTGTGGGGGCTGCTGGCGCTGTTGCTCGTCACCGACGCCCGGCGGTCCACCCGCGTCGACGCCCGTGGCCACCTCCTGCCGCTGGAGGAACAGGACCGGTCGGCCTGGGACCGGGCCGCCATCGAGGAGGGGCACCTCCTGATCGTCGACGCGCTCAAAGGGGGCAGGGCGGGAAAGTTCACGCTGCAGGCGGCCATCGCCGCGCTGCACGCCACGGCGGCCGGTTACGCGGAGACCGACTGGCCCCAGGTGCTGGTGCTCTACGACGAGCTGTCGAAGGTCTGGCCCTCGCCGGTCGTGGCGCTCAACTGGGCCGTCGCCGTGGCGATGGTCCGGGGACCCGCCGCAGCGCTGGAGGAGGTCGAGGCCCTGGAACGCGACGGCCGGTTGTCCGGCTACCACTACCTGCAGGCGACGAAGGCCGACCTGCTGCGGCGGCTGGACCGCCACGCCGAGGCCGCCTCCGCCTACCGGGCGGCCCTCGACCTCGTCGGCAACGAGGCCGAGCGGGCCTTCCTGTCGTCCCGGCTGGCCGGTCTCACCGGAGCCTCCCCCGAAAGCGGCCCAGAAGCCCCGGACCCGGACTCGAAGCCGGACTCGAAGCCGGACCCGGACCCGGACCCGGAATCGGGTGGGTCGTGAGAGCCGGGAGGTCGATGCCCGGTTCGTGATCCACGGTGGCCGGACGGCCGGGCGCGGGCGCCATACCGACCACAACGATCATGCCGAAAGCGGTAGGGACGGCCGCCTACCGGGGGTGAAAGACCTGGTCGTAGCATGAAATGGCCGCCGATGACCGGCGTACGACATTGGCCGGAGGGGATGGCGGCGAAGGACGGGGGTGCTGGAGCGGCGACCTGCCGGTCCCGGGAGGCCGGATTCCATCCTGGAGGGAAGACAGGAGTAGATCGGCGTTGGTTTTCTCCCGGCGGCCGCGTCACGGAGTCGCCCCGCGTGGGATTGGAGACGCTGATGGTGCCGTTCGACACGGATGTGCTGGTTGTTGGTGCCGGTCCGGCGGGCCTGATGATCGCGGGCGACCTGGCCGCGAGAGGTGTCGCCTGCGCGGTCGTGGAGCAGGACGGCCAGGGGTCGAAGCTCACCCGGGCCTTCGCCGTGCACGCCCGTTCGCTGGAGCACCTCGACGCCCGGGGCATCGCCGACGAGCTGATCGACACCGGCACGACCGTCGAGACGATGCGGCTGTTCAACGGCCTGGACCTCGACCTGTCCCGCCTTCCCTCGCGGTTCCCGTTCCTGCTGTGCACCCCGCAGGACAACGTCGAGCGCGTGCTCGGCGAGCGCGCCACCCGGCTCGGAGCGGAGATCGTGCGCGGTGCCGAGGCGGCCGGGCTGCGCCAGGACGCGGACGGGGTGGATGTCGACGTGTGCCTCGACGGCGCGACGCGCACCTGGCGCGCGCGGTTCGTCGTGGGCGCCGACGGTGTGCGCAGCGTCGTGAGGGACTCGCTGGGTGTCCCGTTCCCCGGGCGCTGCGCCGTGCAGTCGGTCATGCTGGCCGACGTCCGCCTGGACGAGGGGCCGGAACGGGAGCTGGTCCTCGTCGCCAACGAGGCGGGCTTCTCCTTCGTCTCCTCCTACGGCGACGGCTGGTACCGGGTCATCGCCTGGGACCGGCGGCGGCAGCTTCCCGACACCGCGCGGATCAGCCTCCAGGAGGTGAGCGACGCCACCCGGCGCGTCACGGGCGGCGACTTCGGCATGCACGACGCCCGCTGGCTGGCGCGAGCACGCCACGACGAACGGCAGGTTCTCCGCTACCGCGTCGGCCGGGTGTTCCTGGCCGGTGACGCCGCGCACGTGCACTCACCGGCGGGCGGGCAGGGCATGAACACCGGTCTTCAGGACGCGGCCAACCTCGGCTGGAAGCTCGCCGCCGCCGTCCAGGGCTGGGCGCCGGACGGCCTGCTCGACACCTACCACACCGAGCGGCACCCGGTCGGCAAGAAGGTCCTGCGGATCAGCGGCACCCTGTTCACCACCGCCATGGGCTCCAACCGGCGGCTGCGGGCCGCCCGCGCCGTGGTGCCGGCCGTCGCGCGGCGGATCGGCCCCCTCAACCGCTGGCTGGCCGAGACCGTGTCCGGTCTGGGCATCTCCTATCCCGCCCTGCCGGGAGCGCACCGGCTGGCCGGACGGAGGGTGCCGGACATCCACCTGACGGGGGAGCCGAGGAGGCTGTACGAGGAACTGCGGGCCGGGTGCTTCGTACTCCTGGCCCCCGAGGGCGCTCCGGTCTGCACGGTCGCCCCGGTCGCCCCGATGGCCTCGGACGAGGCGGCGAGCGCGGCGGCTCTGCCGTGCGGGCGGGTGGTCCACGCCGTTCCCGCGAGCGCGGACCTGCCCATCCTGTTGATCCGCCCGGACGGATACATCGCCTGGGCCACCGACGACGGGAACCCCGCCTCCCTTGAGGCGGGACTGCGCATGGCCCTGGCCGCGTGGTGCGCCGCCCGCCCCCCGGTGGCACTCGCCACGAAACCGGTGTGAAACGGTCGGCCACCACGGCCCCGCTGGCCGGGAAGGGCAGTACGATCTACTGTAATTGACAGTAAACCGTGCGTAAGGAGTGGGACGTGGATCTCATCGTGCCGCCGACGGAACGGCTCTGGTGATGGCCGGTCAAGCAACCATTGGTGACCGCATCCGAGGATTGCGGTTGAACAGGCACATGTCCCAGGCGCAGTTGGCCGGGCCAGACCTGTCTGACAGTTATGTTTCGCTCATCGAGTCCGGAAAACGGACTCCCACCCCGGTCGTCACCCGCCTGCTCGCCGAGCGGCTCGGCTGCGGCATGGAGTTCCTGCTCCACGGGATCGAGCCGCACCAGCGTGTCGACACCGGGTTCGCCCTGCGTCAGGCCGAGCTCGAACTGTGCCACGGGGACCCGGCCGTCGCGGCCGAGCTCTTCGCCGACACGGCCAAGGCCGCGAGTGACGACAGCGCCGCACTCGCCGCGCAGGCGCGCTTCGGCCAGGCCCGCGCGCTGGAGGCCCAGGGACACACGGCGCGGGCGGTCGAGGTCTACGAGCGACTTCGCCACGAGGCCGCGGCGCACCCCGAGCGCGTCGCCGACCTTCCCCTCGCCGTGGCGCTCTGCCGCTGCTACCACCGCGCCGGTGACACGCTGCGCGCCCGGGATCTCGGGCTGGAGGCCCTGGCCCAGGCCGAGCGGCTCGGGCTCGACCGGGGCGAGCTCGCCCTCGACCTCGCCGCGGTGCTCGCCGAGGCGGAGATCGACCTCGCGTACGTCGAGCGCGTGCTGTCCGCCTCCCCCCTGCCCGACGCCGTCGACCGCGAATCGGAGGTTCTCGGCCTGTGGCGGGCCAGCACGGCCGCGGCGGAGGAGGACTCCGCGCTCGCGGCGCGACTGGCGGCGGACGCCGTCGCCGCCGGACGGCCCGCGCGGATGGCCGTCCGCTACGTCCGCAGCGCGATGCGCTGGGCGTGGATCGCCACCGTCCGTCCCGAGGACGCCGACCTCGACCGGGCGGGCGAGTTCGCCGCCTCGGCGGCCGGGATCCTCTCGCGGCTGTCGCCCGGGACGATCGAGCACGCCCGCGGCCTGGTCGTGCTCTCCCGCGTGCGGTTGCGTTCCGGTGACGCGAGCGTCGCCACCGCGCTGGCACAGCAGGCTCTCGGCCTGCTCGCCGGTGTGCGCGGGACGGTGCCCGCGATGGCGTACGTGGTCATGGCCGAACTCGCTCTGGCACGCTCCAAAGACGGGGGTCCGGCACTGGAGAAGGCACAGGAGCTGCTCGCCGACCCGGTCGTCTCCGTGGCCTCCTTCGTCGACCGGGAGGCGGCCAAGCTCTGGCGCGAGATCGGCGACCTCTGGGGCCGGACCGGGGCACCGGAGAAGCAGATGAACGCCTACCGCAGGGCGCTCGAAACCGTGGGGATCGGTCCGCGCGTGGAAGCGCCGCCCGGCTCGCCGTGTGAGGTGGTGATCCCGGCGAGTCCGGTGATTCCAGCGCATCTCGGCGCCTCGCGCGAGTCGAGAGCCGGATGACGCCCTTCCCCTGATCCCCTGCCCCCTCGTGGTCCCCTCTCGAAGGAGGGGACCCTCGCCTGCTCCCCTGTTCCCGTCGGCCTCGACCGCATCGAGGCGCCGCGCCGCGTCGGCCGGTCCACGGGGGCAGGGCACAGCTGATCGGCCCCCGGCCGCCTTCATCGGCCGGGGGCCGTTCCCGTTCCCACGGGGCGCGGAATCGAGGGCCGAAAGTCCTTTGGGACGGGGGCTTCCGGGCCGAGGGGGTTGAGACGTACGGCACTGCCGTGAGACTCCGGAAAACGATGTGCTTGAGCCACAGCAGAGAGCGCGTCGTAATCGAAGGAGCCCAGTCATGGCGGCCACCAAGGACACCGAAGCCACCGAGGACATCAAGGGGCGTCACCACGGCGATCACCTCAATACCGGAGCCGGGACCGGGACCCGCCCGGTCGACCACGTCTGGGCGGTCGCCCGGATCGGCCTTGGCTGGATCTTCCTGTGGGCCTTCCTGGACAAGACGTTCGGCTGGGGCTTCGCCACCCCCGCGGACCGCGCCTGGATCGCGGGCGGCAGCCCGACCACCGGCTTCCTGAAGGGAACCGGCGAGAACGCGCTCGGCGGGATCTTCAGCGGCCTGGCCGGGCAGGCGTGGGTCGACTGGCTGTTCATGATCGGCCTGCTGGGCGTCGGCACGGCCCTCGTCCTCGGTATCGGCATGCGGATCGCCGCCGTCGCCGGGGGACTGATGATGGTGCTCATGTGGGCCGCCGCGCTCCCGCTGGACACCAACCCGTTCCTCGACGACCACCTGATCTACGCCGTCGTACTGGCCGGGCTGGCCCTGGCGAACGCGGGTGACACCCTCGGTGCCGGTGCCCCGTGGGCCCGTACCCCGCTGGTGCGGCGCCTGCCGATCCTGAGGTGAGTGGCGGGCACATACGCGGACACCCACCCCGGCCCGGGTGGGTTTTCGCGTACGCGGGTCATGGCACCGGCGCCCACACGCTGACCATCGCCGGAAGGCGGGCGGTCGCGTACGCCGGTGGCAGACTCGGGGGCATGGCAAAGGGCGAGTCAGGGCCGTTGATCCCGCACATGAGGCTGGACGAGCTGCTGGAGGAGCTGCGGGAACGCCTGGAAGCGGTGCTCGCCACCCGCGACCGGGTGCACGCGCTGCTGGACGCGGTGGTCGCGGTGGGCAGCGACCTGGACCTGGAGACCATGCTGCGCAGGATCGTGGAGACCGCCACCACCCTCGTCGACGCCACCTACGGCGCGCTGGGCGTGGCCGGAGAGCACAGCACGCTCATCCAGTTCGTCCCGGTGGGGCTGAGCGAGGAGGAGATCGCCGGTATCGAGCACTGGCCGCACGGGCTGGGCCTGCTCGGCCTGCTGATCAAGGAGCCGAAGACCCTGCGGCTGGCCCGGATCTCCGACCATCCGGCGTCCTACGGCTTCCCGCCGGGACACCCGCCGATGGGGTCGTTCCTGGGGGTGCCGGTCCGGGTGCGCGAGGAGGTGTTCGGCAACCTCTACCTCACCGAGAAGCGCGGCGGCGGCGAGTTCGACGAGGAGGACGAGGCGATCGTGACCGCGCTGGCCACCGCGGCCGGAGTCGCCATCGAGAACGCCCGCCTGTACGAGGAGACGCGCCGCAGGGAGATGTGGCTGCAGGCCTCGGCGGAGGTCACCACCAGCCTGCTGTCGGGCGTGGAGCCCAACCGGGTGCTCACGCTGATCGCGGGGCGGGCGCGGCAGATGGCCGGGGCCGACATCGCGGCGGTCCTGCTGCCCGACGAGACCGGGCGGGTCCTGCGGGCGGTCGTCGCCGACGGCGCGGACCACGAGCGGGTGGTGGACGCGCGGGCTCCGGTCACCGGGTCCCTGGCGGGCCTGGCGTTCACCGGCGGTGAGCCGCTCATGGTCACCGACGCGGCCGGGACCGAGGTCCCGATCGTGATCGGCGAGTACGTCTCGCTCGGCCCGGTGGCCGCGGTGCCGATCGGCGCGGCCGGAGGCGTGCGGGGCGTGCTCTCGCTGGGCAAGCGCCAGGGCCGCGTACCGTTCAACCAGGCGGAGCTGCGCACCCTGGACGCCTTCGCGGGGCAGGCCGCGGTCGCCCTTGAGCTGGCGGAGAGGCGGATGGACGCCGAGCGGCTGGGACTGCTGGAAGACCGCGACCGGATCGCCAAGGACCTGCACGACGTGGTCATCCAGCGGCTGTTCGCCGTCGCCATGACGCTGATGAGCACGGTACGGCTCGTCGAGCGGCCCGAGGCCTCCGAACGGCTGCGCGACGCGATCAACGAGCTGGACGGCACCATCCGGCAGATCCGCTCGACCATCTTCGCCCTGCAGACTCCCGGCGAGGGCGACGACGGCCTGCGTGCCGGGATCGTGGCCCTGGTGAAGGGAGCGCGCGCTCACCTCGGCTTCATGCCGGGCCTGACCATGGAGGGACGGCTGGACACCGCGGTCCCGCCGGAGATCGCCGGGCACCTGCCGGCGGTGCTGCGCGAGGCGCTGTCCAACGTGGTGCGGCACGCCAGGGCGTCCAGGGCGGAGGTGTCGGTGGAACTCGGCGGGGACCGGCTCGTCCTCACCGTGACGGACGACGGCGTCGGCCTTCCCTCCGGCGGCAGGCGCAGCGGGCTGCGCAACCTCCAGGAACGAGCCGAGAACCTCGGCGGATCCTTCGTCACCGAAACCCCGGAACGAGGCGGCACCCGGCTGACATGGAGCGTCCCACTCACCCGGACACAGAACGCCGGGTGACCCGGGCCGTGTACGGGCCTTCGGCCACGAGGACGATGGGTGCTTCGTAGGACCCGGGGGTCTTGTCAGTTTTCGCGTTGGGCCTTCAGGCGGGCGGACAGGGCGGCGGCCTGGGTGCGGCGTTCCATGCTGAGCTTGGACAGCAGGTTGGAGACGTAGTTCTTGACGGTCTTCTCGGCCAGGTGCATCCGCTCGCCGATCTGCCGGTTGGTCAGGCCCTCGCCGATCAGCTCCAGGATGTGCCGTTCCTGGTCCGTCAGCGCCTCCAGGGGATCCTTGCGGGTGGCCCGCTCGCGCAGCCGCGCCAGCATGGCCGAGGTCGTCTGCGGGTCCAGCAGCGACTGGCCGCCCGCGACCGTACGCACGGCGCCGACCAGGTCCGAGCCGTGGATCTGCTTGAGCACGTAACCGGACGCGCCCGCCATCACCGCGTTGAACAGGGCGTCGTCGTCGGCGAAGGAGGTCAGCATCAGGCAGGCCAGCCCCGGCACCCTGGAGCGGACCTCCCGGCACACGTCCACCCCGCTGCCGTCGGGCAGGCGTACGTCCAGGACGGCGACGTCCGGTCGCAGCGCCGGGATGCGGGCCACCGCGGACTCCGCGGTCCCGGCCTCGCCGATCACCTCGATGTCGCCCTCGGACTCCAGCAGCGCGGCCACGCCCCGCCGTACCACCTCGTGGTCGTCGACCAGGAACACGCGAATCATGTCTCGAACGCTAGTCCTCCCGCGACCGCGCAGGTAGGGACGAAGGTCCTTCGCGCCGCCACCGTACGGCCGTACGGGGCGCGGGTCACGGGGCGTGCCGGATGCGGCGGCCGGTGATCTCGGCGGGGACGATCGTGACGTACAGCTCGCGGTCGCCGCCCGCCCAGGCCTGGACACCGGAGGCCTCCGCGGCGGCCCGCTCCTCGGCGGAGGAGACGTGGTGCGCGCCGCCCCTGACGAGCACGCTCCAGCCCGCGCGACCGGCCTCGTCGATCCGGTCGACCTCGAAGGCGACCTTGAACTCCACGCCCCGGACGCCCGTGCGCAGGGTCTCGTCGAGCGGCCCGCCGAAGGCGGTACGGAAGATCACCGAGCCCTCGCGCAGGACGTAGTTGACCGGCAGGATCGCCGGTCCCCCGGGATCGTTGAAGGCGACCCGGCCCACCCCGCCGGGGGAGAGCAGCCGCAGGCACTCCTTCTCCGTCAGCTTCTCCAGCCGGGACCCGGCGGCGGGACGGCCACGGCCGGGCGGCAGGTTCGCCGTCGCGCCCAGCAGCTCCTCGACGCCGACCCCCAGGGCCGACGCCAGGCGGCTCACGGTCTCCGCCGACGGCGAGGCGGCGCTCTCCTCCAGGTACTCCACGTACCCGGTGTCGATCCCGGCTCTGGCGGCCAGCTGCTCGCGGCTCAGGCCCAGGGACCCGCGCAGCCGGGCCACCCTCCTGCCCAGGTCACCGGGGGTCGCTGCGCGTTCGGTCATGGCATCTCCCAACGAGAAGGTCGCGGACGGTTCCATTCCACTCCGGTGGCGGGCCGGGGAGCAGGGGCCGAGGTCCCGGGAAGGCGGGTCTTTCGTCCGTCCCCGGAGGCCGTCCCCGGAGACTCGGGTCACCCTGGAGGCCCGGGTCGCCCTGGAACCCCGGGTCGCCTTAGAAGCCCAGGTCGCTCAGGCCCGGATGGTCGTCCGGGCGGCGTCCCAGGGGCCAGTGGTACCTGCGGTCCGCCTCCCGGATCGGCAGGTCGTTGATGGACGCGTGCCGCGTACGCATCAGGCCCCGCTCGTCGAACTCCCAGTTCTCGTTGCCGTAGGAACGGAACCAGTTGCCGGAGTCGTCGTGGCACTCGTAGGCGAATCGCACGGCGATGCGGTTCCCGTCGAAGGCCCACAGTTCCTTGATGAGCCGGTAGTCCAGCTCCCTGGTCCATTTGCGCCGGAGGAACGCGACGATCGCGTCCCGCCCGTCGACGAACTCCGCGCGGTTCCTCCAGTGGGAGTCCGGGGTGTAGGACTCGGCCACCTTCTCCGGGTCGCGGGTGTTCCACCCGTCCTCCGCCAGCCGGACCTTCTGGACGGCGGTTTCGAGCGTGAAGGGCGGGACCGGCGGACGTGTCATGTCACATCTCCATCGTCGTGCTTCGCGTAACGGAGGCACGTGAGGAGACGCGCGCCTCCGGTCCGGAGAAGGGCGCGCCACGTCGGTTCGTCCCGGACGCGGATGTCGCCGCCGCCCGATCCGGCGTGGCCGCCTTCGTGCACGGTACGGAACCCGCGGACCGCGTACGGATCCCGCTGCGCGTGTCTGATGGTTTCTTGGTGTCGCGGTGCCCTTCCCGTGGACCGTCGCGGGCCGGGCGTGACCGCGTGCCCTGGGCCGCGAAGGCCGCGCGGGGACTCGCCCGCGTCGCCTCCGCGTCCGCCGTCGCACTCTGGTACGCGTCGCCCCGCTGTCCGTCGCCTTCGTACGTGCTGCCAGGACCGTCTGTCGCCGCCTCGGTTAGGTTAGGCTAACTTGAAGCGCGTGCCTCCTCCCGTAAAGAGCGCGTATCTCCCCAAACGGCTGGCCGGGCTGTGTCTGCTCGGCGGCCTGTTGCTGCTCGCCGTGCTGGCCAGCATCGTGATCGGCGCCAAGCAGATCCCGGTCGGCCAGGCCCTCTCCGGAGTGTTCTCCCCGGACGGCTCGGAGAACGCGCTGATCATCCAGGAGCTGCGGCTGCCGCGCACGCTGCTGGGGGTGGCCGTCGGGGCGGCGCTCGGGCTGGCGGGGGCGCTCATGCAGGCGCTGACCCGCAACCCCCTGGCCGAACCCGGCCTGCTCGGTGTCAACGGCGGCGCCGCGGTGGCGGTCGTGACGGTGATCGGCCTGTTCCGGGTGGACGACGTCCTCGTCTACGTGTGGGCGGCGTTCCTCGGGGCCGCCGGGGCCGCGCTGCTGGTCTACCTGATCGGGTCGCGCGGCCGTTCCGGCGCCACCCCCGCGCGGCTGGTCCTGGCGGGCGCCGGGATCAACGCGGTGTTCAGCTCGCTGACGGCGGGGATGATGCTGCTCAGCCCGCGCAGTTTCAACAGCTTCCGGTTCTGGCAAGTGGGTTCGCTGTCCGGGCGTGACCTCGCCGTGTTCGTCCAGATCGGCCCATTCTTGCTGGCGGGGACGGTGCTGGCGCTCTGCCTGGCGCGCCCGCTCAACGCCCTGGCCCTGGGGGAGGACACGGGACGGGCGCTGGGAGCCCGGCCGGGCCGGACCCGCGCGCTGGGGGCGCTCGCGGTCGTGGTGCTGTGCGGTGCCGCCACGGCGGCGGTGGGGCCGATCGCGTTCATCGGGCTGGCGGTGCCCTTCGTGGTCCGGGCGCTGGTCGGTCCCGACCAGCGCTGGGTGCTGCCGTACTCGCTGCTGCTGGCGCCGGTGCTGATGCTCGCCGCGGACGTCGCCGGACGCGTGGTCGCGGCGCCCGGCGAGCTGGAGACGGGCATCGTCACCGCGTTCCTGGGCGCTCCGCTCCTGGCACTGATGGTCCGTCGCGGAAGGGTTCCCCAGCTGTGAGCATGAGTCGTGTCCTGCGGGTCGGGACGATGTCCCTGCGCTGGGAGCCGCGCGTCGTCGCGGTGTGCGTCGTACTGGCCGCCGCCACCCTGGGGGCGGCCGTGTCCGTGGTCGGCAGCGGCGACTTCCCCATCTCCGCCACCGAGGTGCTGGGGGCACTGACCGGGCAGGGGGACCGGGCCACGGAGTTCATCGTGCTCACGTTGCGCCTGCCCAGGGCGCTCACCGGCCTGCTCGCCGGTGCGGCACTCGGCCTGAGCGGGGCGATCTTCCAGAGCATCACGCGCAACCCGCTGGGCAGCCCCGACATCATCGGGTTCACCACGGGGTCGGCCACCGGCGCGCTGCTGCAGATCCTGGTCATCGGCGGCGGTACCGCGGCCATCGCGGCCAGTTCCGTCCTCGGCGCGGTACTGACCGCGCTCGCCGTCTACCTGGTCGCCTACCGGGGCGGGGTGCACGGCTACCGGCTGGTCCTGGTCGGGGTCGCCGCGGCCGCGATGCTTGAGGCGTTCAACGCCTACCTCGTCACCCGCGCCGAGTTGCGCGAGGCGTACGAGGCGGCGTTCTGGCTCACCGGCAGCCTGAACGGCAGGGACTGGCAGCACGCGTGGCCGCTCGCCCTGGCCATGGCCGTACTCGTACCGGTCGCGCTGGCCTTCGGGGGCAGGCTGCGCATGGGCGAGCTCGGGGACGACGCGGCCCAGGCGCTCGGCGTGCCGGTCCAGCGGACGCGGGCCGCGCTCGTGGTGATCGGGGTGGGGCTGGTGGCGGTGGCGACCGCGGCGGTGGGGCCGGTCCCGTTCGTCGCGCTGGCCGCGCCGCAGCTGGCGCGCGGGCTCACCCGCAAGCCCGGTACGCAGCTCGTACCGGCCGCGCTGATGGGTGCGGCGCTGCTCGTGTTCAGCGACCTGGTGACACTGCACCTGCCGGTCGCGGTGCCGGTCGGCGTGGTGACCGGGGTGCTCGGTGGCGTCTACCTGGTCTGGCTGCTGTCGACCGAGGGGATGAGAGGGCGGGCGTGAAGTCCCACTGATGGCCCGGGGGAGGGGATCGCGTGGTTTGTCATGAGACGCGCGTTGACGCTCGAACGCTCCTAAATTAGGTTAGCCTTACCTGACTTAAGGGGAGCTCTGTGCTGACCAGGGAAGAACTGCATCGTTCGCTGACAGAACTGCTTGGAGAGCAGGTAGAGGCGCACGACAACCTCATCGAGCTGGGCATGGACTCGATCCAGCTGATGGGACTGACCGGCCGCCTGCGCCGCCTCGGTGTCGAGATCGGCTTCGCCGAACTCGCGAGGCGGCCCACGCTGGCCGAGTGGTGGGAGCTGCTCGCCGAGCGCGGTGCCCTCGCACCACCCCCTCTCCCGGCCCCCAGCCCAAACCCCAGCCCCGGCCCCGGCCCCGCTGCCGACTCCGCCCCCGGCCCCGGCTCCGGCCTTGGTGTCGACCCCGGCTCCGGTAGCACCCTCGACTCCGTCTCCGGCCCCGGTACGGAACGGGGATCCGCAGAGCCGGACGGGCCGTTCCCCCTCGCGCTCATGCAGCACGCCTACTGGATCGGCCGCGACTCCGGCCAGTCGCTCGGTTCCGTCGCCGCGCACCTCTACGTGGAACTCGACGGCCGCGAGATCGACCCCGAACGGCTGGAGGCGGCCGTCGTGGCGCTCGTCGAGCGGCATCCGATGCTGCGGGTCGCGATCTCCGACGACGGGACCCAGCGCGTCCTGCCGGAGCGGCCGGGGCCCGCCGTCACGGTGCACGACCTGCGCGCCGCGCCGGATCCCGGCGAGGAGCTGGAACGGCTGCGCGCCGAGATGTCCACCCAGCGGCTCCCCATCGAGACGGGCCGCGTCTTCGACGCGCGGCTGAGCCTGCTGCCGTCCGGCGCGGCGCGGCTGCACCTGGACGTCGACATGGTCGCCGCCGACGCGATGAGCTACCGCACGATGCTGGCCGACCTCGCGGCGCTGTACGAGGGCGAGAGCCTGCCGCCGATCGGCTACAGCTACGCGCGCTATCTCGCCGCCGACCCGCGCGCCGAGGCCCGCGCCCGTGACCGGCGCTGGTGGGGCGAGCGGCTCGGCGAGCTGTCCGGCCCCCCCGAACTGCCGGTCGTGCCGCAGCCGGGTGACCGGGTCGTCCGCAAACATCACTGGCTGCCCCCCGAGGACAGGCAGAGGCTGATCGCCCGCGCCCACCGCGAGGGCGTCACCCCCGCGATGGCGCTCGCCGCCGTATTCGCCGAGGTGATGGGCGCCTGGTCGGCGACCCCGCGCTTCCTGCTGAACCTGCCGCTGTTCCACCGCGAGCCGATCCACCCCGACGTGGACGCCCTGGTCGGCGACTTCACCGGCTCCATCCTGCTGGAGGCCGACCTGTCGCGGGAGCTGCGGTTCACCGGGCGCGCCCGCGAGCTGCAGGCACTGCTGCACACGGCCGGTGAGCACAGCGACTACTCCGGCCTGGAGGTGCTGCGGGACCTGTCGCGGTCGCGAGGCGAGCAGGTGCTCGCGCCGATCGTCTACACCAGCGCGCTCAACCTCGGCGAGCTGTTCGGCGACCGGGCGCGGCGCAGCTTCGGCGAGCCGGAGTGGATCATCTCCCAGGGGCCGCAGGTGCTCCTCGACGCCCAGGTCACCGAGGTCTCCGGCGGGCTGCTGCTGAACTGGGACGTGCGCGACCCCGCCTTCCCCGACGGCGTCGCCGACGCCATGTTCGCCGCCTACACCGGTGCGATCACCCGCCTGGGCGCGCCGGACGCCGACTGGGACGAGCCGCTGCGGATCGGTGCCTCGCCGCACCAGCTGCGCCTGCGGCACGAGCTCAACGCCCAGCCGCCGCTGCCCGAGCGGACGCTGCACGAGGAGTTCTTCGAGCGGGCGCGGCGCACCCCCGACCTCCCGGCGCTGCACTGGGGCACCGGGGGCACCGGGGACACAGACGGCACTGACGGCACTGACGGCACTGGGAGCACTGGGAGCACTGGGAGCACGCTTACGTACGGCGAGCTGGCCGACCGTGCCCTGCGCGTCGCCGCCCATCTCGTGGAGCGGGACGTACGGCCGGGAGACCGGGTCTCGGTCGAACTGCCCAAGGGGCCGGAGCAGGCCGTGGCGGTGCTCGGCGTGCTGGCGGCCGGGGCCGCGTACGTGCCCGTCGGGGCGGGGCAGCCCGCCGCCCGGCGGGAGAGGATCCTCAAGACGGCGGGGGTCGCGGTCTCGCTCACCTCGGCCGTGACACACCCCGCGCCGCTGGACGGGCCGGTGCCCGTCCCGCCCGGCCAGGTCGGCTACGTGCTGTTCACCTCGGGCTCCACCGGGGAGCCCAAGGGCGTCGAGGTGTCGCACCGGGCCGCGATGAACACGATCGGCGACCTGGTTGAGCGGTTCTCGATCGGTGAGACGGACGTGTCGCTCGCCGTGTCGGCCCTCGACTTCGACCTGTCGGTGTTCGACCTGTTCGCCCTCTGGTCCCGAGGGGGCGCCGTGGCGATCCCCCTGGAGGACGACCGGCGCGACGCCACCCGCTGGGCCGAACTGGCCGAGCGGTGGTCGGTGACCGTGCTGAACTGCGTGCCCTCGGTGCTGGAGATGCTGCTGCGGACCGGCCCCGTACCCAGCCTGCGACTGGTGTTGCTCGGCGGTGACTGGGTCGGCACGCACCTGCCCGCGCTGCTTCGGGAGCGCTCGCCGGGGGCCAGGTTCGTCGCGCTCGGCGGTACGACGGAGACCGCCATCCACTCGACCGTGATCGAGGTCGACGGCGAGGTGCCCGCCGACTGGACGGCGGTCCCGTACGGCGTGCCGCTGCGCGGGGTGGCCTGCCGGGTCGTGGACGAGGCCGGGCGCGACCGCCCCGACTGGGCGCAGGGCGAGCTGTGGATCGGCGGCGCCGGTGTCGCGGACGGCTACAGCGGCGACGCCGGGCGCACCGCCGACCGTTTCGTCGTCCACGAGGGCACCCGCTGGTACCGGACCGGGGACATGGCCCGTTACCGGCCCGACGGCACGCTGGAGTTCCTGGGACGGCGCGACCACCAGGTGAAGGTGCGCGGGTTCCGGATCGAGCTCGGCGAGGTCGAGACCGCGCTGGAGAACCACCCCGGGGTACGCCGCGCCGTCGGCCTGCTCGCCGACTCGCGGCTCGCCGCCGCGATCGTCCTCACCGGGGAGGCACGGGGGACCGGGACGGAGGAGCTGCTCGCCCACGTACGGGAGCTGCTGCCCCCGCACATGGTCCCCGACCTGCTGGTGCCCCTGGCCGAGCTGCCGCTCACCGCGAACAACAAGGTGGACCGCAAGACGCTCGCCGCCCTCGTCGCCTCGGCGGCCGGGGAGACGGGCACGCCCTACACCGCCCCGGTCACCGCGCTGGAGCAGGTGCTCGCCCGGGTCATCGGCCAGGTGCTCGGGGTGCCGAGGGTCGGCGCGCACGACGACATCTTCGTGCTCGGCGGCGACTCGGTGCTGGCCACCACCGTCATCGCGCGGTTGCGCGAGGCGCTCGACGCCTCCTCGCTCCCGCTGCGGGCGTTGTTCACCGAGCGGACCGTGTCACGCGTCGCCCGCCGGTTCGTCGAGGTGGAGGAGACCCCCGGCAGGCTGGAGGCGGTCGCCGAGATCTGGCTCATGGTCGAGGGCATGTCCGAGGACGAGCTCACCGAACGCCTGGGGGTCACCGAGCTCGGCTAGCGGAGCCCTGCCAGGTCGGCCTGCGGTTCTACCCGACCGGCCTGACCCGCTTGACCGGCCCGATCGGCATGACCGGGCCGGTCGGGCGGCTTCCGGGTGGCGGGGAATTTGGCACACCGATGCCCAGGAAGCCGTCCGGGGGTTGCTCGACGGCGGGAAGGGGCGTCGCCGGGCACTTCACGGTGGCCGCATGAACTGGACCCTGATGTCCGCGTTGTAGGGAAGCACGAGAGTTCCGGAGGACCGGGTCCAGCGGCTGGGGACGAGGAAGAGCCGGCCGCCGGCTTCGGTCAGCAGTCGCATGCCACGGTAGCGATACTTGAACTTCTGCCCCTTCGGGCCGGGAAGCCGCTGCATCTTCACGGGTCCCGCCAGGATCTCCAGCCGCTCCGTGGTGTCGATGACCACCTCGGGATCCTCCGCCAGGCCACGCGCGACGCCCACCGCCCTGCCCACGCCGAAGGCCCAGGCGAAGCTGTTGGTGGCCCAGACCGCGCCCGCCATGATGATCCCCGAAGCGGCGAAGATCACTAGAATGTTCACCCAGCGCGGCCGGTTCCAGCTTTTGACCAGGACATATCCACCGTAGGTCCCCAGCAGGGCGCCCATGCTGAGCGAGAGCGGAGTTACTCCGGCGGTCTCGTTCCTCGACACCTCGGACACGATCACCCCGACCGCCGCGCGGACGATCAGTGCCACTCCTCCCGCCAGCATGACGGTCCCGGCGGCCCGCAGCAGCCGCTGCCGTCTCCCCGACTCGGCCAGCCGCAGGTGCAGCACGTGGATGCCGAGGAAGGCCAGGATCAGCAGGAGCAGGGCGGCCAGAGGAAGCCAGATGGTCTCGGTGCCGTAGAGGATCAGCTCCTGGACGGTGAGGTCCATGGCCTCCAGGTCGATACCGAAGTACCAGAACCGTCCCTTGGTCGCCACGTAGCCGTAGTAGATCATGAGCGCGGTGACGAGCGTGGTGGGCGCCACGATCTGGGCGATCTGGCTGAGGCGCTCCCAGGACGCCGGGCCGCCCGGCGGGGTTTGGCTCGCGGGGGCCTCCTCGGGAGGCGCGGGGGCCTCTCTGGGAGGTCTCCGCCGGACGTACCGGGAACGATCGCTGACGACGACGACACGCCGCCTGCGGCTCACGACTCGTCCGGTTGCGGGGCCTCTGAGGGGAGCTGTTCGGCCGGGGTCTCCGGGGCAGGGGCCTCCGAGGTCGGGGTTTCCGGGGTCGGAGTCTCCGGGTCCAGGGTCTCCGAGGGGGTCGGCTCGGTCGGGGTCTCCGAGTCCGGAGGGTCGGGGGTGGCGGACGGGGAGGAGTCCTCCGGGGGCGGCTCACCTTCGCTGTCGCTGCGGAGCTGCTCACAGGTATCGCTGGGATCCCTCGGGGCGATCCTGACGGGATGCGGTGCGGCGAGGCATACCCGCAACCCGGCGACCTCCGTTTTCTTGAAGGCGGCCGGATGTTCGGCAGAGGGGTTCACGGACGTGTCGAGCTTTTCGCAGAATGGGCCGCCTCCTTCGATGGTCACACAATCCGACTCCGCGGTTATGGTGACGGCGCCGTAGTAGTCCAGGGGGGCAACCTTTCGCAATCCCACCCAGAGTTCGCAATACGTCCCCTGTTCCGTGGAGGGCGGGAGTTCCGCACCCGCGCACGGTCCCAGGCTCTTCCCTTCATTCGACACGTCCCTGCAGGGCGAGCCGTCCGCGGGCGGGCCGAGAAAGAAGGCCCTGGGCGAGGAGGGGCGCTGGCTGATCGTCACGCCGGTGATGCGTACGGGCCGGGGATGTTCCCTGTTGCTCACGGCCAGGCACTGGAAGGAGGTGGATGGCTCGAAGTCCCCGAATATCGCGGGGTATGAGCGGTCCAGAGTCGGCCCTCCCAACTCGTAGTACTTCTTCTTCTCCTCGTTCTTTCCCCCGTCGCCCTCGTTGCCTCCTTCGTTGCCTTCGTTGTCGACCCCGCTCCCTCCGTCGTCCTTTCCCTTGTTTTGATCTTTGCCCTGGTCTCCGCCCTCTCCTCCGTTCTGTCCCGCGTCCTTTCCTCCGTTTTGATCTCCGCTCTGCCCTCCGTCCCTCTCGGTTGACGTGGAGGTCTTGTCGGGGTCATCCGGTGAGGCCCCCACGTTGGAGCCACAGCTCGTCAGCAGAACCGTGGCGAGCGCGAGCTGAACCATTCTCGTCGTAGGGCGTCGCAGCATGATCTGCTCCTGCTGAATACGATGTGACCTCCAATTTGACGCACACGACCATGCTTGAGTGCACACTCTTTCGACACGGAAACATAACCATTCGCTTTTGATTGTCGGCGACGGAGGAAAACCGGCTCCGGCGCGGATTTCGCGACATGTATTTCTTGATCATTTGTTGTTTTAGTGTTTTGGCATGACTTTCGACAGGGCCGAAATTCCCGTGCGCAATAAGGTCGCGACGGCGTCGGCTTTTCCGCTGGTCCGTCTCGCGGTTCGGCCCCCGGTGTCATTCCTGGTCAGCGCGGTTCGGTGGGCTGGGACTCCGCCTCCAGGGTCGCGCCGCGCAGGCCGGTGAGCGTGAGGGCGAGTGCCAGGGCCAGGGCGGCACTCGCCGCGCCGTACACGACGATCGCGGTGCCGGGGGCCAGGTAGCGGCCGAGCGCGCCCGCGCCGAGCGCGCCGACGGCCTCACCGCCGGTCTCCTGGGCGGCCCACAGGGCGTTCACCCGGCCGAGGTAGCCGTCGGGGGTGTGCGCCTGGATGAGGCCGTAGCGGAGGATCTCCTCGATGGACGCGACGAGGCCGTACCCGAAGAGGATCGCGACGGCGAGCGCGGGGTGGGTCGCCAGCCCGAGGCAGGCGAGGAGCGCGAAGCCGCAGACCGAGGCGACGAGTAGCGCCCTGCCAGGGGCGCGCGACCGCCCGGCCCAGCCGCTGGTGACCGAGCCGAGCACCGCGCCGCAGGCGGGCGCGGCGTAGAGCAGGCCGATCGTGGCCGGGCCGCCGCCCAGTTGCAGGGTCGCGAACGCGGGCATGAGGACCGGGATGCCGCCCGCCACCATGAACAGCAGGCCGAGCAGCATGAGCGAGCCGACCACGCGGTGCGAGGCCACGAACCGCAGCCCCGAGCCGATCGCCCTCAGCGGGTTCTCCGTGACCTCGGCGGCCGGGCGCAGCGCGGGCAGCCTCGTCAGCAGGCCGAGGGTGGCCAGCGTTCCCACGGCCGCGGCGGCGTAGTTCCATCCGACGCCGAACGCCGACACGGTCAGGCCGCCGAGCGCGGGGGAGAGCATCGAGCCGAGCCGTACGGTCAGCGCGTTGAGCGCGCCCGCCGCGACCATTTTGTCCGGGGGGACCAGGGCGGGGGTCGCGGCCAGCAGCGCGGTGACGCTGACGCCGGTCGCCAGCCCGTCCCAGGCGGCGAGCACGTAGATCGCCGCCAGTGAGGGGGAGGGCAGGAAGGCGTTCAGCGTCAGCAGCGCGAAGCCGAGCCCGGCCGCGGTGCGCGCGACCAGCATCAACCGGCGCCGGTCGTGCCGGTCGGCCAGCACGCCGCCCCACAGGAACCCCGCGAGCAGCGCGAAGCCCTCGGCCGAGGAGACCGCGCCGACGTGCACGGTCGATCCGGTCATCGCGTAGACCTGTACGGGCACCGCGACCATCAGCATGCCGATGCCGAAAACCGACACGGTGCGTGCCACGAACACGTCGCGGAAGGCTCTGCTGGTCCGGAGCGGGCTGATGTCCATGGCCAGACGGCGCAGCATCTTCGGGGTTCTCCTCGACGGGCAGAGTGGATAAGGTGAGGCTAACCTTAGTTGACCTTAGGGAAAGAGGACAGACCAGTGCAGCGGGTCCTTATGAATGGAAAAATCCACCGGGCCACCGTGACCCAGGCGGATTTGCACTACGTGGGTTCCCTGACGATCGACGCCGAGCTGATGGCCGCCGCCGGCATCGTCGAGGGCGAGCAGGTCCACGTCGTCGACATCGACAACGGCGCCCGCCTGGTCACCTACGCGATCACCGGTGAGGCGGGCAGCGGGGTCATCGGCGTCAACGGCGCGGCGGCCCACCTGGTCCACCCCGGGCACCTGGTCATCATCATCTCGTACGGGAACTTCGACGACGCGGAGGTGGAGGCGCACCGGCCCAGGGTCGTCCACGTGGACGGCGCCAACCGTGTCGTCGCGCTCGGCACCGACCCGGCCGAGCCGGTCGCGGGCGCGGTGGCCCAGATCGCGGGGCGGTGACCCGTGGAGGGATTCACCCCCTGGCCCGAGGAGTTCGCGGCGCGCTACCTGGCCGAGGGCTACTGGAGTGACCGGCTGCTCGGCGACGTGCTGGGCGGGGGCGACCCGGAGCGGACCGCGCTCGTGGCCGGGGACGAGCGGCTCACCTACGCCGAGCTGGACCGCCGCGCCGAGCGCGCCGCCGCCGGTTTCGCGCGGCTGGGCATCCGGCGCGGTGACCGCGTCGTGGTGCAGCTGCCCAACACCACCTCCTTCGTCGTCGTGTTCCTCGCCCTGGTCAGGATCGGCGCCGCCCCGGTGCTCGCCCTGCCCGCGCACCGCAGCAGCGAGATCGGCTACCTGTGCGAGCTGAGCGAGGCCAGGGCGTACGTCATCCCGGACGTGCACGGCGGGTTCGACTACCGCGACCTGGCCCGCTCGCTGGCCGTGGAGCACGTCGTGGTGGACGGGGACGCCCAGGAGTTCACCCCCCTGGTGGACCTCGACGCCGATGCCGGTCCCGTGGCGTACGAGCGGCCGGATCCGGCCGACGTGGGGGTGTTCCTGCTCTCCGGCGGCACCACCGGGCTGCCGAAGCTGATCCCGCGCACCCACCGCGACTACGTCTACAACCTGGAGGCCAGCGCCGAGGTCTGCGGCTTCACCCGCGACACCGTCTACCTCGTGGTCCTGCCGGTCGCGCACAACTTCGCGCTCGCCTGCCCCGGCGTGCTGGGGGTGTTCGCCAACGGCGGCACCGTCGTCCTGGCGCCCTCCGGATCGCCCGACGAGGCGTTCCCCCTCATCGAGCGGGAGCGGGTGACGGTGTGCGCGGCGGTGCCCCCCATCGCGCTGCTCTGGCTGGAGGCGGCGTCCTGGTCGAAGGAGGACCTGTCGTCGCTCCAGGTGCTGCAGGTGGGCGGGGCCAAGTTCGCCGCCGAGCGGGCCGCGCAGGTTCCCGGCGTGCTGGGCTGCGCGGTGCAGCAGGTGCTGGGCATGGCCGAGGGGCTGCTCAACTACACCCGGCTGGACGATCCCCGCGAGCTGGTCGACACCACGCAGGGCAGGCCGCTGTCCCCGGCCGACGAGATCCTCGTGGTCGACTCCGACGGTGCCGAGGTCGCTCCCGGCGAGATCGGCGAGCTGCTCACCCGCGGCCCGTACACCCTGCGCGGTTACTACCGCGCGCCGGAGCACAACGCGCGCTCCTTCACCCCCGACGGCTTCTACCGGACCGGAGACCTGGTACGGGTGCTCCCCTCCGGACACCTCGTCGTGGAGGGCCGCGACAAGGACCAGATCAACCGGGGCGGTGACAAGATCTCGGCCGAGGAGCTGGAGAACCACCTGCTGGCCCATCCCGCGGTGCACGACGCGGCCGTGGTCGGCACCCCGGACCCGGTGATGGGGGAGCGGACCTGCGCCTTCCTGATCGTGCGCGACCAGGCGCCGACCCTCAGGGAGATCAAGCGGTTCCTCAAGGAGCGCGGCGTGGCCGGATACAAGTGGCCCGACCGCGTCGAGCTGGTCGAGACCTTCCCCCGCACCCCGGTCGGCAAGATCAGCAAGAAGGAGCTCGCCGCGGGGCTGCGCTGAGCCCTCCGAGCCCTCGTACGCGAGAGGCCCGTGGGGGCGGCGGCGGAGCGCCGGGCGCCCCCACGAGCGGGAGGCCGTGCGGACGGCGAGCGCCCTCACGCGCGGGGAAGGCGCGTGAGGGCGAGTGTCGTTCCCCGGTGGTGTTTCCTCGGGTGCGCGGGACCGCAGTGGTGCTTCTCGGGTGCGCGGGGCCACGTACGGGCTCAGGTGCGCGGGACCACGTACGGGGCGATGCTGGAGAGCTTCTCGCAGGTCTCCTCGTACTCCCGTTCGGGCGTCGAGCCGGACACGATGCCTGCCCCGGCCCGCAGCCAGGCGCGGCCGTTCTCGCTGTAGACGGCGCGCAGTACCAGGGCGGCGTCCATCGCCCCGTCCTGCGAGACGGCCAGGACGGCTCCGGCGTAGAGACCCCGGGGCTCCTCCAGCCGGGCGATCGCGTCGATGGCCCCCGCCTTGGGGATGCCGGAGGCGGTCACGCCGGGGAACAGCGCGTCGAGCGCGTCCCAGCCGGTGCGGCCGGGCGTCAGCTCGCCGCTGACACTCGATCCCAGGTGCTGCACGCTGCCGCGCTCCTTCACCGTCATGAAGTCGGTGACCCGGACCGTGCCGGGCGCGCACACCCGGTTCAGCTCGTCCTGCGAGGCGCGTACGGAGACCGCGTGCTCGAAGATCTCCTTGGGGTCGCTCTCCAGCTCGCGACGGGTCTCCGAGTCCGCGTTCTCACCCCGGCCGAAGGCCCGCGTACCGGCCAGCGGCTGGGTCGTCACCGTGCCGCGCCCGTCGACGCTCACCAGCACCTCGGGGCTGAACCCGGCGGCCTGGAAGCCGTCCAGGTCGAGGAGGAACGAGCGGGCCGGGGTGTTGGCGGCACGGCCGCACGCGTACGTCGCGACGACGTCGACGGGGAACGGGATCGGCAGCCGCCGGGAGACGATGACCTTCTCGTAGAGTCCGGCGTCGATCTCGGAGATCGCCTGGGCGACCCGCGACCGGTAGACGTCGCCGCCGGGGCGCACGTCGACCGGTGACGGCTTCCTGGGCTCGCCCTGGCCGGATGACAGCAGTTCGGCGACCCGTTCGGCCTCCTCGGCGTCCGCGCTCACCACCAGCGCGCGTCCCGCCTCGATACGCACCTCGGTGCGCGGCACGACCAGGTGCGCGAGCCTGCCCGCCGGGGTGAGCGCGGCGAACTCGAACGCGATCCAGCCGTAGGCGTTCCAGACCGGCCACGGGGCGGTCCGCAGCGCCGCCTCCAGCGCCTCGGCCGGACGGCCCGACCAGGGCTCGTCGGCCCAGCCAGCCGCTTCGACCGAGTTCGGCGCGTCGGCGGAGGACAGCCATCGGCCGCGGACGACTCCGGGGTCGAGGATCACCTCGCCCGCCACCCCGCCCGCGAAGGTCCACAGGCCCGGCCGCTCGTACACGGTGTAGTCGTCGAACAGCCCGGACCCGGCCAGGCGGGTGACCAGACGCAACGGGTCGGCTGCGCTCTCGACAACTACCTCTGTGCGCATCTCATCCGTGCGGACACCAAAGGACAACGAACCCACCCCTCTGTGAAACCGGACAACCACGATCAATTTAGGTAAGGCTAACCTTGTGTGGATTTAAGAGGCAAGGCTAACCTAAGTCTTGATGCGGGACAGAGTGCCCGACCCCGGCCCCGAAGGAAGAGTTGAGCGTGCGGGAACAGCAGCAGGACGTCGCACGGCGGCGCGAACTGATGCGGCGGATGATGGCCGAGGCGGGGCTCGGCCCCGGCAGGGACCGGATCACTCCACGCCGCTCCGGTGGACCCGCCCCGCTGTCCTACGCGCAGCAGAGCATGTGGCTGCACCACCGGACGTTCCCCTCCAGCCCCGCCTACAACGTGTGCCTGCTGGTACGCATGTCGGGCGCGCTCGATCCCGAGGCGCTCCGCGAGGCGTTGCGCGCCCTCCTGCGCAGGCACGCGGTGCTGCGCACCGTCTACGGCGAGAACGACGAGGGGACGCCGTTCCAGCACGTCGTCGCCGACGACTCCCTCGACCTGCCGGTGCGCGACTGCGCCGACGACGACGCCGAGGCGTACGCCGCGCGGCTCGCGGCCCTCCCCTTCGACCTGCGCGCCGACCGGCCGATCCGGCTGGAACTGCTCGGGCTCGGCACCGACGCGTACGCCCTGGTCCTGGTCGTGCACCACATCGCCTGGGACGGCATGACCTGGGGGTCGCTGTCGCGCGACCTGTCAGCTCTGTACCGCGCCGCCGTCTCCGGTGAGCCGCACGGCCTGCCCACGCTGACCGTCCACTACCCCGACTTCGCCGCCTGGGAGCAGGAGCGCCCGCACTCGGCGGAGGAGATGGACTACTGGCGACGTCGGCTGGACCCGCCGCCCGCGCCCCTCGACCTGCCCGCCGACCGCCCGCGCGGCGCGACCGCGTCCGAGCGCGGCGGGCGCAGGGCCCGCCGCTTCGACGACACCGTCACCGCCGGGATGCGGGAGCTGGCCGCCGGGGAGAACCTCACCCCGTACATGGTGATGCTCGCCGCGCACGCCGTGCTCCTGCACCGCTACACCGGCGCGACCGACATCGCGATCGGCTCGGCCGTGATGAACCGCGAGCACACCGAGATCGAGCGGCTCGCCGGGAACTTCGGCAACACCCTCGTGCTGCGCACCGACCTGTCCGGCGCGCCCACCTTCCGCGAGGTCCTGCACCGGGTCCGCGACACCTGCACCGAGGGGTTCGCGAACCGGACACTGCCCTACGACACGATCGTGCGGGAGCTGCGGCCCGCCCGCAGGCGCGGCGGCTCGCCGTTCTTCGACACCATGCTGCTCTTCCTGGCCCAGGAGATCGGCGACCTGGACCTGCCCGGCGTCACCACGGGCTGGACGCACATCCACAACGGCACCACCCACTTCGACCTGTCGCTGGAGGCCTTCGTCCGGCCCCGGGGGATGACCGTCGAGGCCACCTTCCGGCGCGAGCTGTTCGACGACGAGCGCGTCGACGCCCTCCTCGTCCACCTGGAGACGCTGCTCGGTGACGCGGTGCGCCGCCCCGACCTGCGGATCGCCGACCTGGACCTGCTCGGCGCGGCCGAGTCGGCCCTGCTGGCGGAGTGGAACGACACCGCACGCCCCGTCCCGGACACGACGGTGACCTCCCTGTTCGAGGAGCAGGCCGCCCGCACCCCCGGCGCGGTCGCCGTCGACGGCGTTTCCGGCACGCTCACCTACGCCGAACTGGACCGGCGGGCCTCGGCCCTCGCCCGGCTGCTGCGCGAACGCGGCGCCGGACCCGGCCGGGTCGTCGCACTGGCCCTGCCCCGCACCCCCGACCTGGTGGTCGCGCTGCTGGCCGTGCTGAAGTCGGGCGCCGCCTACCTGCCGCTGGACCTGGAGCACCCGGCCGACCGGCTCGCCTACATGATCGGGGACGCGGCCCCGCTCTGCGTGATCGCGACCCCGGAGACCACCGCCCTCCTCCCGCCGGGGACCGAGGTGCTGGTCCCGGGCGAGGCTTCCCCCGGTACGGGAGAGCCGTCGTGTCCGGTCCGGGGCGGCGACCTGGCGTACGTCATCTACACCTCCGGCTCGACCGGCAGGCCCAAGGGCGTGGCGATCCCGCACTCCGCGCTCACTGCCTTCCTCGTCACCATGAGGGAACGCCTGGCCCTGGGCGCCGACGACCGGCTGGTCGCGGTGACCACGATCGCGTTCGACATCGCCGCGCTGGAGCTGTACGTGCCGCTGATCAGCGGCGCGACCGTCGTGCTGGCCGGACGCGAGACCGTGCGCGACCCCGCCGCGCTGGGCGCGCTGCTCGCCGGGGCGACCGTCGTGCAGGGCACCCCGTCGCTGCTGGGCTCGCTGGACCCGGCCGCGCTGCGCGGGCTGCGGGTGCTCGTCGGCGGCGAGGCCCTCCCGGCCGCGCTCGCCGGGACCCTGCACGCGGTGGCGGCGTCGGCCGTCAACGTGTACGGGCCGACCGAGGCGACGATCTGGGCGACCTCCGCCGAGCTGCCGTCGTCCGGGATCGGCGAGCCGTTCCCCAACACCCGCGCGTACGTCCTGGACGCCGCGCTGCGCCCCGCCCCCGTCGGCGTCCCCGGCGAGCTCTACCTCGCCGGGACGCAGCTGGCCCGGGGCTACGCGGGCAGGCCGGGCCTGACCGCCGAACGCTTCGTCGCCGACCCCTTCGGCCCGCCCGGCGAGCGCATGTACCGCACCGGCGACCTGGCCCGGTGGGGCCGCGACGGGACGCTGGAGTACCTGGGGCGCACCGACGACCAGGTGAAGATCCGCGGGTTCCGCATCGAGCCCGCCGAGGTACAGGCCGTGTTCGCCGCCCACCCCGGCGTCGCCCAGGCCGCCGTCGTGGTCCGCGAGGACACACCGGGCGAGAGGCGGCTCGTCGCGTACGTCGTGCCGGACGGCGACCTCGACGACGCGGACCTGCGGGCGGCGGCGGCCGGGGCGCTGCCCGAGTACATGCTTCCCGCCGCGACGATCCTGCTCGACGCGCTGCCGCGTACCGTCAACGGCAAGCTCGACCGGGCCGCGCTGCCCGCGCCCGAGGTGCGGGTGTCGAGCCGGGGGCCGCGCGACGACCGCGAGGCGGCGCTGTGCGCGGTCTTCGCCGAGACCCTCGGCCTGGACACCGTGGGCATCGACGACGACTTCTTCGCGCTGGGCGGCCACTCCCTGCTCGCCACCCGCCTCGCCGGACGGGTGCGCGCCGCGCTCGACGCCGAACTCACCATCGCCGACGTCTTCGAGGCGCCCACCGTCGCCACGCTGGCACCCAGGCTGGTGCGGGGCGCCCGGCCGAGGGTCCGCGACGTGACCCGGCCCGGGATCGTCCCCGCCTCACCCGCCCAGCGCGGCTTCTGGTTCGAGGAACGCCTGCGCGGCCCCTCGGCCGCCGACGCGCTGCCGCTCGGCCTGCGCCTGTACGGGCCGGTCGACGTCGACGCGCTGCGCGCCGCGTTCGGCGACGTCGTCGCCCGGCACGAGGCGCTGCGCACCCTGCTGAACGAGGGCCCCGACGGGCTGCCGGTCCAGCGCCTCCTCGACACCGGCGAGGTCGCCTTCGACGTGGTGGACGCGCGCGGCTGGTCAGAGGAGCGGTTGCGCGCGGCCGAGACGAGGGCCGCCTCGCACGTCTTCGACCTCGGGGCCGACCTGCCCATCAGGGCGACCCTGCTGCGGGTCTCCGAGGAGGAGTCCGTGCTGGTGGTGCTCCAGCACCACGCCGCCGCCGACGAGTGGTCGTTCACCCCGCTGCTCGCCGACCTGTCGCGCGCCTACACCGCCCGTGGCGCGGGCACCGCGCCGGACTGGGCGCCGCTGCCCGTGCAGTACGCCGACTACGCCGTCTGGCAGAGCGAGTCCCCGGCCCCCGCCGACCAGCTCGGCTTCTGGGAACGGACGCTGCGCGGGCTGCCCGAGGAGAGCGCCCCGCCGACCGACCGGCCCCGTCCCGCCGAGGCGAGTCACCGGGGCGGGCTGACGCCGTTCCGGCTGCCGCTGGCCGGGGCGCGACGGCTCGCCCTGGAGACCGGCACCAGCGTCTTCATGGTCCTGCACGCCGCCGTGGCCGCGCTCCTGCACCGGGCCGGGGCGGGCGACGACGTGGCGCTCGGCTCGCCCATCGCGGGCCGCGCCGACGAGGACCTCGCGGACCTGGTCGGCGTGTTCGTCAACCTCGTCGTGCTGCGCACCGACCTGACCGGCGACCCCACCTTCGCCGAACTCCTGGAGCGGGTCCGCCACACCGACCTGGCCGCGTTCTCCAACGCGGACGTACCGTTCGAGCAGGTCGTGGAGCGGCTCGCCCCCGAACGCTCGCTCGCCCGCAGCCCGCTGTTCCAGGTGATGATCGTCCACCAGCGGCTGGAGGACGTGCGGCTGCGGCTGCCCGGCGTGCGCGCCGAACCGTTCCTGCCCGAGACCGGCGGCGTCAAGTTCGACCTGGACATCTACTTCGCCGAGGGCGAGGAGCTGATCGAGGGGTTCGTCGCCTACGCCACGGACCTCTTCGACGCCGAGACCGTCACCGGCATGCTCACCGAACTCGGCGAGCTGCTCGACCAGGCGACCGAGGACCCCGCCCGTCGCCTGTCGTCGCTCGGCACCCCGCGCCGGGGGCTCGTACCGGCCGACACGGCCCGCGAGTTCGAACCGCTCACCGTCGCCCAGCGGTTCGAGGCACAGGTGGCGCGTACGCCGCACGCCACGGCCGTCATCTCCGGCAACGTTTCCGGTACTGTCTCCGGCGTTGTTTCCGGCGACGGTGGCGTTTCCGGTGACGGCTTTGTTTCCGGCGATGGCGACGGCGGGCTCAGCCTCAGCTACGCCGAGCTGGACGAGCGCGCCGAGGCCCTCGCCGACCGGCTCGCCGCGATGGGGGCGGGCCCCGAGGAGATCGTCGCGATCGCGCTGCCCCGCTCGGCCGAGTTCGTCGTGGCCCTGCTCGCCGTGCTCAAGACCGGCGCGGCCTACCTTCCGATCGACACGACCTACCCGCGCTCCAGGATCGACCTGATGCTCGACACCGCCAGGCCCCTGCTGGTCCTCGGCGTGGACGAGCCACCGCGTGAAGCCCCGCCCCGCGCCGGGGTCGCGGTCCACCCCGACCACTCCGCGTACGTGATCTTCACCTCCGGGTCCACCGGGACCCCGAAGGCCGTCGTCGGCACCCAGCGGGCGCTGGCCAACCGGCTCGCCTGGGGCGCGGACCTCGCCCCCACCGGCGTACGGGTCGCCAAGAGCTCACCGGCCTTCATCGACGGCAGTACCGAGCTGCTCGGCGGCCTCGTCGCCGGTGACACCGTCGTCGTCGCGGACGACGACACCGCCACCGACGCGCTCGCCCTGGCCGAGCTGATCCACCGCCACGACGTGAACCTGGTGACGGTCGTGCCGAGCCTGCTGGCCGCGCTCATGGAGACCGGGGAAACCGTACGAACCCAGGAAACCGTGCGAACCCCGGAGACCCGGGAAGCCGGGAAGCTCGGCTCGGTGACCACGTGGGTGAGCAGTGGCGAGGCCCTGCCCGCCGCCCTGGCCGCGCGGGTCCCCGCCCGGCTGGTCAACCTGTACGGCTGCTCGGAGGCGGCCGGGGACAGCCTGATCGCCGAGGGCTCCGGCGGGCTGTTCCCGATCGCCAACACCGTGGCGTACGTCCTGGACGCCGGATTCCGCGAGGTCCCGGTCGGTGAGCTCTACCTCGCCGGGGACGGCCTGGCGCGCGGGTATCTCGGCGACCCGGCCCGCACCGCCGAGCGGTTCGTGGCCAGCCCCTTCGGCCCGCCGGGGTCGAGGCTCTACCGCACCGGCGACCGGGTGCGCCGCCGCCGCGACGGCGGCCTGGACTTCCTGGGCCGGGCCGACGACCAGGTCAAGATCCGTGGCTTCCGCATCGAGCCGGGAGAGGTCGAGGCGGTGCTCGCCGCGCAGCCCGGCGTGCGCCAGGCGGCCGTGGCGGCCCGCCCGGGACCGCGCCTCGTCGGCTACGTCGTGGGCGACCCCGGGGCCGGGCACGGTTCCGGCCTCGACCTCGACGCGCTGCGGGCCCGGCTCGGCGAGATCCTGCCGGACTACCTCGTCCCCTCCGTGCTCGTCGGTCTCGACCGGCTGCCGCGCACTCCCAACGGCAAGCTCGACCGCCGCGCGCTGCCCGAGCCCGCCGTCCGCGAGGGCAGGGCGCCGCGAACCGGCGCCGAGGTCGCCATCGCCCGCCTCGTCGCGGAGATCCTCGGGCGGGACGGCGTCAACGCCGACGACGACTTCTTCCGCACCGGCGGCGACAGCATCAGCGCGGCCCTGCTCGTGGGACGCGCCCGCCGCGCGGGCCTGCCCTTCGCCGTCCGCGACGTCTTCCGGCTGCGTACGGTCGAGGCCCTGGCCAGGGTCGCGGCCGTCTCCGGCGCCACGCCCTCCGGCACCGTGACGGTCCCGTCCGGCGGCGCGCCCGTAGAAGGTGTCACGCCTCCGGGAGGTGGCACGCCCGCCGATGCCAAGACGGTCCCGTCCGCCGACACCACGACGCTCCCGTCCACGGAGGACGTGCCGACCCTGCCCGCAGAGGACGCACGGGTCCTGTCTGGTGAGGTCGTGGCGGGCGGGCCGGTGGAGGCGCGGGCCGAGCTGCCGCTGTCGCCGCTGCAGGAAGGATTGCTCTTCCACCTGATGCTCGCCGGTGAGGACCGCGACATCTACGTCCAGCAGGCCGTGGTGACCCTGGCCGGGCCGGTCGACCCCGACCGGCTGGCCGGGGCCGCGCGCGAGGTGCTGCTGAAGTTCCCCAACCTGCGGGCCGGGTTCCGCACCGACGGCGGCCGTACCGCGCAGTTCGTCCCCGAGCGCTTCGAGGTCGACTGGACCTACGCCGAGACCGGCACCCCGGAGGCGCTGGAGGCGTTCGTCGAGGCCCAGCGTGCCCGGCCGTTCGTCCCCGACGAGCCGCCGCTGATCCGCTTCGCGCTGGCCAGGGTGGGCGAGGACGACTTCCGGCTGGTGCTCACCTCCGAGCTGATCCTGCTGGACGGCTGGTCGGGTGGCCTGCTCGTCACCTCGCTGCTGGAGTTCTACACCGACGCGGCCACCGAGCGCGCCCGGCCCACGGTCCCCTTCCACGCCTATCTCGACTGGGTGAACGCGCAGGACCGGCAGGCCACGATCAAGACGTGGGGCCGCAGCCTCGAAGGGCTCGACGAGCCGACCCTGATCCGGCCCGAGCTGGCCGACCGCCCCGCCGACCTCGCGGACGCCGGGGAGATCCACCGCGCGCTGCCCGAGGATCTCGCCGCCCGGCTCGGCGCCCTCGCCCGCGAGTCCGGGCTCACCCTCGGCACCCTGTACGAGAGCGCCTGGGGACTGCTGCTGGCGGGACTCACCGGCCGCGACGACGTGGTCTTCGGCGTCTCGGTGTCCGGCCGCCACCCCGACGTCGACGGCGTCGAGTCCGTCGTCGGCCTGCTGTTCAACACCGTCCCCGTCCGGGTGCGCGCCTCGGCGGCCGACCCGCTGCGTACCGTCCTGGAGCGGGTGCAGACGTTCCAGTCCGAGCTGTTCGACCACTCCTACGTCGCGCTCGCCGACGTGCAGCGGGTGACGGGCCTGGGAACCCTCTTCGACACCCTCTTCGTGTTCCAGAACTTCCCCGGCATGCCCACCGGGCGCGGCTTCGGCCCCGGCGGCGACGTGCGGGTGACCGGCCGCCAGGTCCGCGACGCGACCCACTACCCGGTCACCATGGTCGTCGAGCCCGGCGCGGGCCTGCGCGTCATGTACCGGGGCGACGCCTTCACCGAGGCCGAGGCAGAACGCCTCACCGACCGGTACGTGCGCGTCCTGGAGACCATCGCCACCGCCCCCGAGACCCCCTGCCACCGGCTCGGCCTGCTCCTGCCCGACGAGCACGACCGGCTGCGCCGCGACTGGGCCGAGGCCGAGCGGTTCGTCCCCGACCTCACCATCGCCGAACTGCTCGCCGAGCAGGCCGCGCGCACCCCGGACGAGCTCGCCCTGGTCTCCCAGCCGGACACGCGGCTCACCTACGCCGAGCTGGACGCCGAGGTCAACCGCCTGGCCCGGCTGCTGAAGGCGCACGGCGCGGGTCCCGAACGGGTGGTCGCCCTCGCCCTGCCCCGCTCCGCCGAGATGGTCGTCGCGCTGTTCGCGGTGCTCAGGACGGGCGCCGCCTATCTTCCCCTGGAGCTGGACTACCCGGCCGACCGGCTCGACTTCATGCTGGCCGACGCCGCCCCCACCTGCCTGGTCTCACACCGCGACATCGCCGCCGGGCTGGCGAACCCCGGTTCCTCGATCCTGCTCGACGACCCCGCCGTACGGGAGACGCTGGCGGGCCTGCCGGGTACCGAGCTGACGGCCGAGGAGCTGCCGGGCTTCGGCAGGGACGTGCCGGGACGGCTGGAGCACCCGGCGTACGTGATCTACACCTCCGGGTCGACCGGGCGTCCCAAGGGCGTGGTCACCCCCTACCGGGGCCTGACCAACATGCAGTTCAACCACCGGGCCAACATCTTCGACCCGGTGGTGGCGTCCGCCGGGCGGCGACTGCGGATCGCGCACACCGTGTCGTTCTCCTTCGACATGTCGTGGGAGGAGCTGCTCTGGCTCATCGAGGGCCACGAGGTGCACGTCTGCGACGAGGAGCTGCGGCGCGACGCCGAGGCGCTGACCGAGTACCTACGGCGCCACCGGATCGACGTCATCAACGTGACGCCGACCTACGCGCAGCAGCTCCTGGAGGAGGGACTGCTCGACGGCGAGCACCGCCCGCCGCTCGTGCTGCTGGGCGGCGAGGCCGTCCCGGCCGCCGTGTGGGACCGGCTCGCCGAGGCCGAGGGGGTGCTCGGCTACAACCTCTACGGCCCGACCGAGTACACCATCAACACGCTGGGCGGCGGCACCGAGGACAGCGCCACGCCCACGGTCGGCAAGCCGATCTGGAACACCCGGGGCTACGTGCTCGACGCCTGGCTGCGCCCGGTCCCGCCCGGCGCGCCGGGAGAGCTCTACATCGCCGGAGCGGGCCTGGCCCGGGGCTACCTCGACCGGCCTGGCCTGACCGCCGAGCGGTTCGTCGCCGACCCGTTCGGCGGCGGCCGGATGTACCGCACCGGCGACCTCGTACGGGTGCGCCAGGACGGCAACATCGACTTCCTCGGCCGTACCGACGAGCAGGTGAAGATCCGCGGCTACCGGGTCGAGCTGGAGGAGGTCGAGACCGCGCTGGCCGCCGAGCCCGGGGTCGGGCAGGCCGCCGTCATCGCCGTCGGCACCGAGGTGCCCGGGGTGAAGCGCCTCATCGGCTACGTGGTGCCCGACGGCGCCGCGCGGCCCGACGCCGAGCGCGAGCACCTGGCCGAGTGGCGGCAGATCTACGACGCCGAGTACACCGAGATCGGCACCGCCGTGCACACCGAGGACTTCGCGGGCTGGGACAGCAGTTACGACGGGTCGCCCATCCCGCTGGAGCACATGCGCGAGTGGCGCGAGACCACCGTGGCCCGTATCGAGGACCTCAACCCCCGGCGGGTGCTGGAGATCGGGGTCGGCACCGGCCTGCTGCTGTCGCGGCTCGCCCCCGGCCGCGACGAGTACTGGGGCACCGACTTCGCGGCCCCCGTCATCGCCAAGCTCGCGGCCGACCTCGGTCCCGGCTCGCCGGTGCGCCTGAGCTGCCAGGCCGCGCACGACACCACCGGCCTGCCCGCGGGCCACTTCGACACGATCGTCGTCAACTCGGTGGTCCAGTACTTCCCGAGCGCCGGATACCTCGCCGACGTGGTCGCCGCCGCGATGGACCTGCTCGCCCCCGGCGGCGCGCTGTTCGTCGGCGACGTACGCGACCTGCGGTCGGTGCGCTGCCTGCACGCGGCGATCCAGCTCGGCCGGAGCGGCGGTGACGGCGGTGACGGCACCGGTACGGCGGCGGTCGACCGGGCCGTGCGGATGGAGAAGGAGCTCCTCCTCGACCCCGCGTTCTTCGCCTCCCTCGGCCTGGCCGCGCGGGTGGAGGTCCGCACCAAGCGGGGTGTCCACCACAACGAGCTCAGCAGGCACCGCTACGACGTGACCCTCTGGAAGTCACCCGCCGCCCCGCCCGCCGAGACCGCGACAGAGACCACGGTCGTGGAATGGGCAGGGCCGGACGACCTGGCGGCCCGGCTGTCGGGCCGCTCCGGGCCGCTGAGGGTGCGCGCCATCCCCGACCCCAGGCTGTCGGCCGAGCTGGCCGCGCTGCGCGCGCTGGAGGGCGGCGCCTCCCACCGGGAGGCGCGCGAGCTGCTGCAGGCACCCCCGGAGGGCATCGAACCCGAGGTGCTGTACGCGCTCGACCCCGGCGTGGTGACCACCCCCTCGGACGAGGTCGGCCACTACGACGCCGTCTTCGGCGGAGGGGCCGCCTTCCTCCCGGCGGACCCTGGCCGCAGGCCCGCGTCGTACGCGAACAACCCGGCGGCGGCCCGCGACCACGGGGCGCTCGCCGCGCGGGTGCGCGAGGGGCTCAAGAAGCGGCTGCCCGGCTACATGGTGCCGAGCGCGGTCGTCACGCTGGACGCGCTGCCGCTCACCGTCAACGGCAAGCTGGACCGGCGGGCGCTGCCCGCCCCCGACCGGCAGGGCCCGCGCGGCTCCGGCCGTGCCGCCAGGACCGCGGTGGAACACCTGCTGTGCACCCTGTTCGGCGAGGTGCTCGACGTCTCGGGCGTCGGCATCGACGACAGCTTCTTCGACCTGGGCGGGCACTCGCTGCTCGCGACCCGGCTGGTCGGCAGGGTCCGCGCGGTGCTGCGCACCGAGCTCGCGATCCGCGACCTGTTCGAGGCGCCGAACGTCGCGGAGCTGGCCACCCGGCTGCACGACAGGGCCGGTGTCACGCTCAGGCCCCCGCTGACGCCCGCCGAACGGCCCGAGCGCGTCCCGCTGTCGTACGCGCAGCGCAGGCTGTGGCTGCTCGACCAGATCCTGCGCGAGGACGACGGGCCCCGCGAGGCGTACCACCTGCCGCTGGCCGTGCGCCTGAGCGGCGCGCTGGACGTGGACGCGCTGCGGGCCGCGATCGGCGACGTGACGGCCAGGCACGAGAGCCTGCGTACCGTCTTCGCCGAGCACGAGGGCGTGCCCTACCAGCGGATCCTGCCGCCGGAGGAGGCGCGCCCGGATCTGGAGATCACCAGCTGCTCGCCCGAGGAGGTGATCGCGCGGCCGTTCGACCTCGCCACCCAGATTCCGCTGCGGGTCGCGCTCATCCCCGAAGGGGAGGGCGAGCACCTGCTGCTCGCGGTGTTCCACCACATCGCGTTCGACGAGTGGTCCTTCGGGCCGTTCGCCAGGGACGTGGCGCGCGCCTACGCCGCGCGGCTGGACGGGGCCGCGCCGGACGGCACGCCGGGGTGGAAGGCGCCCGCCGTGCAGTACGCCGACTACACGCTCTGGCAGCGCGAGCTGCTCGGCGACCCCGGCGACCCGGGCAGCCCGCACGCCCGCCAGCTCGACTACTGGGCCAAGGCGCTGTCGGGCATGCCGGAGGAGATCCCGCTGCCGGTGGACCGGCCCCGGCCCGCCACCGTCGGCCAGCGCGGCGGGACCACGACCGGTGAGCTGCCCGCCCCGCTGGTGGGGCGGCTCCGCGAGCTGGCGCGCGGCGCCCAGGCCAGCATGTTCATGGTCTGCCAGAGCGCGGTCGCCGCGCTGCTGCACCGTACGGGCGCGGGAGAGGACATCCCGCTGGGCAGCCCCGTCGCGGGCCGTACCGACGAGGCGGCCGGTGACCTGGTCGGCTTCTTCGTCAACACGCTCGTGCTGCGCGCCGACACCTCGGGGGACCCCTCCTTCGCCGAGCTGCTCGCCCGCGTCCGCGACACCGACCTGGCCGGTCTCGCCAACCAGGACCTGCCGTTCGAGGCGCTCGTCGAGGCGCTGCGGCCACCCCGGGTGCCCGGCCGCAACCCGCTGTTCCAGGTGATGGTCGGCTACGAGAACCAGGCCATGGGCGACGTCCGCTTCCCCGGGCTGCGGCAGCGGGAGGCGCTCTTCAGCCCGCCCGCGGCGAAGTTCGACCTGGACTTCATCTTCCGGGAGCGGGGGGAGGAGCTCCACCTCATCGTCGACTACTCGGCCGACCTGTTCGACCCGGCCACGATCGACACGATGATCGGCGCGCTCGTCGGCGTGCTGGAGGCCGTCGCGGCCGACCCCGAGGCGCGCCTGAGCGACCTGCCCGTGGCGCTCACCGCCCGTACCGTCACCGGGGCGAGCACCGGAGGCGGCGGTGCCTCCCGGCGCGACGACGACCGCGAGGCGATGCTGTGCCGGGCGTTCGCCGAGGTCCTGGAGGTGGACGCGGTCGGCCCGCACGACAACTTCTTCGACCTGGGCGGCCACTCGCTGCTCGTCATGCGGTTGGTACGCCGCATCCGGCGCGAACCGGGCTGCGCCGGGGTGAAGGTCGCGACGCTCATGACCGCCCAAACCGTGGCGGAACTCGTGAACCGCCTGGAATGAGGCGCTTCACACAACCGTCAAAGATTGTTAGGTTAGGTGAGGCTAACCTAAAACTTAGAGCCCTCATGGGCTTTGGAAGGACATCCATACTCATGCGCGACACGATGCGCCGCCTGGCCGCGACCGGAACGCTGCTGCTGGGCCTCGGCCTGGTGGGCGCGTGCGCCGGGGAGAGCGGCGGAGCCCAGCAGCCCGCCGCGAGCGCCCCCGCGTCCCAGGCCACCTCCGGATTCCCGGTCACCATCACGCACAAGCTCGGCACCACCACGATCGAATCCGCACCCCAGCGCATCGTCGCCCTCGGCGAGATCGACCAGGACACCCTGCTCGCCCTGGGCGTGCAGCCCGTCGCCATGGCGGAGCTGACCGGCGTCCAGGACGACGGGCTCGCCCCCTGGACCACCCCGAAGATCTCCGGGGAGAAGCCGGCGCTGCTGAAGGCCGGGGAGGCGGGCTTCTCGCTGGAGCAGATCGCCGCGCTCAAGCCCGACCTGATCCTCGCGGGCGGCGACTACTACATCGACAAGGAGTACGCCAACCTCTCCCAGCTCGCGCCGACCACCGCCTACGAGACCGGCCCCGCCGAGGACTCCTGGCAGGTGGTGGCCCGCCAGGTGGCGAAGGCGGTCGGCAGGGCGGACGAGGGGGAGAAGCTCGTCGCCGACGTCGAGGCGAAGGTCGCCTCGGTCAAGACCACGTACCCCGAGCTGGACGGCAAGACGTTCGCGCTGACCAGCGTCTTCCCCTCCGGGAACATCGGCGTGATGAAGTCCGACACCGACATCAGCGTCAAGCTCTTCGGCCAGTTCGGGCTCACGCTGCCCGAGGAGATCAAGGCGCTTCCCGGTGAGGGCTTCGCGGCCGAGCTGAGCATGGAGAAGGTCAAGGTCCTCGACGTCGACCTGCTGCTCAGCCACTACAACGACGACGCCGCCACCCAGAGGAAGATCGAGGCCAACAAGCTGTTCGCCGGTCTCGACGTGGTCAGGCGCGGCTCCTACGTGCCGCTGAACCTCACGGCGTTCTGGCCGCTGCGCACGCCGACGCCGCTGGCGGTCCCCTACGTGGTCGACCAGATCGTTCCCCAGGTGGCCAAGGCGGCCAAGGCCACCGGCGCGGCCTGAACCACCCCGTCCCACCCTGTTCCATGCTGCCCCCCGCCGCCGCCCGGCCGCGGGGGGACCATCCCTTCAGTACTGTGAGAGGCGAACATGTCGAGCCCGGTCTATGACGTCGTGGGCATCGGTTTCGGCCCTTCCAACCTCGCGCTCGCGGTGGCCCTGGAGGAGGAGTACGGCTCCAGCGTGAACGCGGTCTTCTTCGAGAGGCAACCGAGGTTCGGCTGGCACCGCAACATGCTCATCGAGGGCGCCACGATGCAGGTCCACTTCCTCAAGGACCTGGTCACCCTGCGCAACCCCACCAGCCCGTACTCCTTCCTGTCCTACCTCCAGGAGAAGGGGAGACTGGTCGACTTCATCAACCACAAGACCATGTTCCCCACCCGGCTGGAGTTCCACGATTACCTGGAGTGGGTCGCGGCCTCCTTCACCGACCTGGTGCGCTACTCCTCCGAGGTCGTCGCGGTGCGCCCGCACGACGACGACACCCTTGAGGTCGTCGTGCGGCACGGCGACGAGCTGCACACCTGCCTGACCCGCAACCTCGTGGTCGCGGTCGGCCTCGACCCCGTGCTCCCCGACGGCGTACGGCAGGGCGAGCGGATCTGGCACACCGAGGAGCTGCTGGGCCGCCTCGAAACCCTCGGCGAGCGCGAGCCCCGGCGGTTCGTCGTGATCGGTGCCGGGCAGAGCGCGGCCGAGGCCGTCGAGCACCTGCACCGCACCTACCCGTCCGCGGAGGTATGCGCCGTCTTCACCCGGTACGGCTACTCGCCGGCCGACGACAGCCCCTTCGCCAACCGCATCTTCGACCCGGAGGCCGTCGACCACTTCTTCACCGCCCCGGAGGAGGTGAAGCGCATGCTGTTCGCCTACTCCCGCAACACCAACTACTCGGTGGTGGACCTCGACCTCATCGACGAGCTCTACCGGCGCTCCTACGCCGAGAAGGTCGCCGGGGTCCAGCGGCTGCGCATGCTGAACGCCTCCCGCCTGCTCGACGTGCACGACGACGGCGAGACCGCCCGCGTCCGGACGCGCTTCCTGCCCACGGGCGAGGTGAGCACGATCGAGGCCGACGCGGTCGTCTGCGCGACCGGCTACCGCGAGCGCGACCCCCTCGACCTGCTCGGCGAGGCGCGCACGCACTGCCGTACGGGCGAGGCGGGCGAGCTGCTGGTGGAGCGCGACTACCGGATCGCCGTCGATCCCGGGCAGACCTGGGGCGTCTACCTCCAGGGGGCCACCGAGGACAGCCACGGGATCGCCTCGTCGTTGCTGTCCATGACCGCCGTGCGCACCGGCGAGATCGTGCGCTCCATCGCCCGGCGCTCGGCGTCGATCCCGCAGGCCGCGGAGATGTGACCGGCGAGCCGTCCGGGGCCCCTGTTCCCGGACGGCCCGCGCCGACGGATCGCGCGGATGAAACCGTGACGCGCGCCCGCGAGGCCCCCGCGCGCCTCCTGCCACCACGACATTTGCGGTAGCCGTTGACTCCTCGCAAGAGGACCTGTTGGGATGGGATTCCGAATCCGTCCCACCCGCTCCGACCTGGGCGCCTCCTCGGCCGCCTGGGACGCGGGTGGGATGCGATCTTCGGCGGTCCGGGCTCCGCGGGTGGTTCGTCTCTGAAAAGGGAAGGCGCGATGACGCAGGCGGAAGAGGCCGGACAGTTCGCGGCCCGGCTGCGGATGCTCAAGGAACGCTCGGGCGGCAGTTTCGAGGCGCTGGCCAGGCAGACGGGGATCAGCCGCTCCAGCCTTCACCGCTACTGCGCCGGTACGAAACTCCCGGCCGGATACGGCCCGGTCCACGCGTTCGCCAAGGCGTGCGGCGCGAGCAGCGAGGAGCTCAGGGAGCTCCACCGCCTGTGGGTGCTCGCCGACGCCGCGCGGACCTCGGCGGCCCCGGACGACGACCCACGGCAGGAGAACGGGGAGAACGGGGAGAACGGGGAGACGACCGCCGGGCCCGCCTCGCGGGAGCGCTCCGGCCCGCGACGTCCGGTGGTGGTCACGGCGGTGACGATCTCGCTGGCGGCGACCGCCACGACCGCCTTCCTCGTGCTCGGGCCCGAACGGGACCCCGGCCGGCCGACGGTCATGGAGAGCCAGCGGGGCACCGTCCTGACGATCGCGCCGGTGCGGGTCTTCAACATCGAGGGCGACTGCAAGGACCGCGAGGGGCGGGTGCCGTCCTGCAGCATGGGGCTGGCCCGCGACCCGCGGCGCAGGTACGACGCCGACAACGTGGTCGCCCATCGCGTGTGGCACGGCGACGTCCTGAACGCCGACTGCGTCCTCTACGAGGGCGACCGCGTCGAGGACGAGAGGGGCGTCGGCACGACGCGCTGGTTCCGGGTCCGCCTCGGTCAGGTGCCCGGTGGCGTCGCCTGGCTCCCCGCCGTGCGCACCCACGACAACCCCACCCTGCCGATCTGCGCCTGACGGCCCCCACCCCGCTTCGTGCACCAGGTGGCGTGGGAGGGGCCCTGGTACGTGTCCAGATATCGGCGGATTTTTTCACCCCGGATGAAAAAACCTCCCGGACGCCACGCGTGACCCCCGGTGACCGGCCGGGCGCCACACGGTGATCTATGGATATATGTCCCTGTTTTCCGCGCAATCAGAACATGCGGTCCATATGCCGTTAACCGTATTAACTGGCGGGTGTTCACCGACGCTCCTACCGTGGGGATCGCTCAGGAAGTGGTTCTGCTGATCCTCGTCTTGGAGGTTCGTCGATGGAACGCCGCACATTCCTTCGCGCCTCGGTGCTCGGTACGAGCACCCTGGCCCTCACCGGAACTCTCTGGCAGGACGCCGCCCTCGCGGCCCCGGCCCAGAACGCCCCCGGACCCTACGGCCCCCTGCTGGCCGCCGACGCCAACGGCATCCAGCTCCCGGCGGGATTCACCAGCCGGGTGATCGCCCGATCGGGCCAGGTGGTTCCCGGCACCTCCTACACCTGGCACAGCGCCCCCGACGGCGGCGCCTGCTTCGCCGACGGCAGCGGCTGGATCTACGTGTCCAACGCCGAGATCAACCCCGGCGGCGGCGCCTCGGCGATCCGCTTCGACTCCGCGGGCAACGTGGTCTCCGCCTCCTCGATCCTCTCGGGCACCCGGCTGAACTGCGCGGGCGGCGCGACGCCGTGGAACACCTGGCTGTCGTGCGAGGAGGTCGACCGGGGCTTCGTCTACGAGACCCGTCCCTTCGGGGGCGCGGCGACCCAGCGCCCGGCCATGGGCCGCTTCAAGCACGAGGCGGCGGCGGCCGACCCGGTCCGCAAGGTCATCTATCTCACCGAGGACGAGACCAACGGGCGGTTCTACCGGTTCGTCCCCACCACCTGGGGGGACCTGTCGTCCGGCACGCTCCAGGTACTGCGCGCGGGCACCGCGACCAGCGGCTCGTTCACCTGGGCGAACGTCCCTGACCCCGACGGCTCCCCGACCGCGACCCGCAGCCAGGTCTCCGGGTCGAAGTCCTTCAACGGCGGCGAGGGGTGCTACTACGCCAACGACACGGTGTGGTTCACCACCAAGGGCGACAACCGGGTCTGGCAGGTCAACCTCGCCGCCGGTACCTACGAGCTCGCCTACGACGACAGCCTCGTCAGCCCCGGCAGCGCCCCGCTGACCGGCGTGGACAACGTCACCGGCTCGACCTTCGGCGACCTCTACGTCGCCGAGGACGGCGGCAACATGGAGATCTGCCTGATCACCGCGAACGACACCGTCTCCACGTTCCTGCGCGTCGGCGGCCAGGGATCCTCGGAGATCACCGGCCCGGCCTTCACCCCCGCGGGCAACCGCCTGTACTTCTCCTCCCAGCGCGGCACGTCCGGCTCCTCCTCCGGGGGCATCACCTACTGCGTGACCGGCCCGTTCCGTACCTGACCCGCCCCTGATGCCCAGCTGAGGGAAGGTAGCGCCGTGCGGCGGCGGTCGCACGGCGCGTCACACCCATACACACAGGTCACGTTCACTTTCCCGACGCCTGACCTCCCTACGGTGCTGGTCATGGCGTGGAAGACCAGAGTCAACACGGCTCTCGAAGGGATGACCGGCTACAACATCACCCGGGTGCGGCGTAAGGTCACGCCGCCCCCGCCCCCGCCCCCGCCGGCGGACGTTCCCCGGCCACCGGCCGATCCGAAGATCGACCGGCTGCTGCGCGAACCGGTGTTCGTGCTGTCGCCGGTGAGGTCCGGCTCGACCCTGCTGCGCGTCATGCTGAACAGCCACTCCCGGATCCACGCGCCGCACGAGCTGCACGTGCGGCGCCTGGCGGTCACGATGACCACCGACCCGCTGCGCCAGGCGATGGAGACGCTCGGCATCTCCACCAGCGACATCGAGCACATCCTGTGGGACCGCATGCTCCACCGCGAGCTGGCCGGGAGCGGCAAGCAGATCATCGTCGACAAGACGCCCAGCAACGTCTTCGCCCACCGGCGCCTCGCGACCTGCTGGCCCGACGCGCGCTACATCTTCCTGATGCGCCATCCCGCCTCGATCGCCCTGTCGTGGCACGAGGCCGCCCCGCTGGAACGCCCCTGGGCGGAGGCGATCCGGCACACCCTGCAGTACATGCGCTACCTCACCGAGGCCAGGCGGCTGCTCGACGGGCTCACCCTGACGTACGAGGCGATCGTCGCCGATCCGGAGGCGGAGATGCGACGGGTCTGCGCCCACCTCGGGGTCGGCTACGAGCCCGGCATGATCACGTACGGCGACCACGGGCACGGGGAGTTCGTGAAGGGCATCGGAGACTGGCGCGACAAGATCAGAAGCGGCAGGGTCCAGCCGGGCAGGCCGCTGCCCGCCCCGGAGGAGATCCCGGAGGAACTCCGCGAGATCTGCGCCGAGTGGGGATACCTCTGACCGGACCCCTCGCGAGCTCCGTCGCCGGGGGTGACGCGCGGTCGGCGGGAAGATGAATTCTTGGTATTGAATTCTCTGATCTGCATAGATGCTCTCCGCGGTGTCATATCTGCGGGCATGGATGCGAACTTCGTGTTGCTCGCCATCGTGATCGTCACCGCCCTGTCCTTCGACTTCACCAACGGATTCCACGACACCGCCAACGCCATGGCGACCTCGATCGCCACCGGCGCGCTGCGCCCCAAGGTCGCGGTCGCGCTGTCGGCGATCCTCAACTTCGCCGGGGCGTTCCTGTCACTGAAGGTCGCGGCCACCATCGCGACCGGCATCGTCGAGACCGGCGCCATCACCCTGACGGTCGTCTTTGCCGGGCTGATCGGCGGCCTGGCCTGGAACCTGCTGACCTGGTACTTCGGCATCCCCTCCAGCTCCTCGCACGCGCTGATCGGCGGCGTGGTCGGGGCCACGCTGATCGCGGCGGGCGCCTCGGCCGTCAAGGGCGCGGAGATCGTGTCCAAGGTGCTGGTCCCGGCCGTGCTGGCACCGCTGGCGGCGATCCTGGTGGCCACCGTCGGCACCTACCTGGTCTACGTCATCACCAGGAACGTCCCCGACGGCACCAGGGGGCGCGGGTTCAGGTACGGCCAGATCGGCTCGGCCTCGCTGGTCTCCCTGGCCCACGGCACCAACGACGCGCAGAAGACCATGGGCATCATCACTCTGGCCATGATCACCTCCGGCGCCATCGGCAAGGACGCGGGAACCCCCCTGTGGGTGATCGTGGCCAGTGCGACCGCGATCGCGCTGGGCACCTACCTGGGCGGCTGGCGGGTGATCCGTACCCTCGGCAAGGGCCTGACCGAGATCGAGACCCCGCAGGGTTTCGCGGCGGAGAGCTCCTCGGCGGCCGTCATCTTCGCCTCCTCCCACTTCGGCTTCCCGCTGTCGACCACGCATGTGTGCACGGGCTCGGTGATCGGCTCCGGCATCGGCAAGCACCTGTCGGAGGTCCGCTGGAGCCTCGCGGCCAGGATGGGGGCCGCGTGGCTGATCACCCTCCCGGCCGCCGCCGCGGTCGGCGCGCTGGCCTGGGCGGGCGCCAACGTGATCGGCGGCCCGCTGGGCGTCGCCGTCGTCTTCGGCGTCGCCCTGGTGCTGTCGGGGGCGCTGTACCTGGCCTCGCGGCGCCAGCCCGTGAACGCCGGGAACGTCAACGACGAGTGGACGGGCCGGCTCGCCCCGGCCGCGAAGATCAGTGAGCACGCCGCGTGAACGACCACACCTGCCAGCTTGTTTTGGCCATGAGAACAAAAGGGAGCGCCGCGTGAACGACTACATCGACCTGGACGCGCTGTGGAAGGTCCTGCTCGCCTCGCTGCTCGCGGGCGCCGGGCTGGCCGCCGTCTTCTCCCTGGCCCTGGTCGGGCTGTCCAGCGGGCGGACGGCCGGTCGCGCGGGAGCCGGGCTCTGCTTCCTGGTCGTGGCCGCGGGCATCGTCCTCGGCCTCTACGTCATGCTCGCCAAGTAACCGCCCGTACGCCCGGGATTCTAGAGAGACTCTCTAGAATCGGTTACCCTTCGGGCATGAGAGCCACTGTCGTCATCACCGGAGGCAATCGCGGGATCGGCCTGGCCACGGCCGAGGAGTTCGCCCGGCGCGGCGACCGGGTGGTGCTCGTGGCCAGGAGTCCCGCCGCGGCGGGCGAGGCCACCCGGCTCGGCGCCGAGCTGGTCACCGGGGACCTCTCGACCCTGAAGGGGATCCGGGCCGTCGCCGAGGCGCTCGCCGGGACCCGCCCCCGGCTCGACGTGCTGGTCCACAACGCCGGGATCTGGCCGTCGGCGCGACGGCTCACCGAGGACGGGTTCGAGGAGTCCTTCGCCGTCAACCACCTGGCGCCCTTCCTGCTCAACCACCTGCTGGAGGACCGCCTGGACCGGGTCGTCCAGGTCACCGCGGGCCTGTACGTCAAGGGCAGGGCCGACCCCGCCCGCACCCCGGCGGGCACGGACTTCTCTCCCGTACGCACCTACGCCGACACCAAGCTCTGCAACCTGGCGCTGATGCCGCTGTGGGCCGAACGCTGGCAGCGGCGGAACGTCACGATCGACGCCGTGCACCCCGGGGTGATCAGGACCGGGCTCGGCGACCGGGGCGGCCCGGTGGGACTGCTGCTGAGGGCCGCGAAGCTGCTGTGGAAGGCACCGGCCGACGGCGCGGCCCCCGTCGTACGGCTGGCACTCGACCGCACCGGCACCGGGCGCTACTTCGACGTCGGCCGCGAGATGCCCCTCGCCCCGGTGGCCGCCGACCCGGTGGCGGCGGGGAGGCTGTGGGCGCAGGCCGCGGAGCTGACCGGTGTCGCCTAGGCACCGGCGCGGCGAGGAGACCAGGGAACGGCTGCTGGCCGCGGCGCTGGACCTCTACGAGCGGGAGGGCGCCGACGGCTTCACGATGACGGCGGTGACCGGTACGAGCGGTGTCAGCGTCGGCAGCCTCTACCACCATTTCGGCAGCTTCGACGGGCTGTCGGCGGCACTCTACGCCCGCTGCCTGTCCGGCCTGCTCGACGCCGTCATCGCCGCGCTCGACGCGGTGCCACCGGGAGAGGGCGGAGGATCCGGCGAGGGTGCCGAGGCGCGGGCCGCCGCCGGGATCCGGGCCGTGGTCACCGGATACCTGGGCTTCACCCGCGAGCACCGGGCCGCCGCGCACTTCATCCACGCCTCCGCCTACGCCGCCTTCCTCCCCGCGCACGCCGCCCTGGTCGCGGAGGAGAAGGAGCCCAGACTGGCCGGGATCCTGGGCTGGCTGCGGCCGTACGTCGAGGCGGGGCTGGTCGTTGAGCTGCCGGACGCGCTGACGGAGATGCTGGTCATCGGCCCGGTGGCGGAGACGGCCCGGCGCTGGCTGGCCGGTGCTCCGGGCATCGACCTGGACGAGGCGTGCCGCCTGCTCCCCGAACGGATCTGGCGATCCCTGCGGGTCACCGCCTCACCGTGACGCCGCGATGAAACGTCGTAACGAGAGAAAAGCGCCGGGCGGGCCCTGTGTTCCGCCCGGCGCGGTCTCAGCCGGTGGTGTCAACCGGTGCTCTCGGCCGGATGTGCTCTCAGCCGGTCATGGGCTCAGCCATCCGGGCCGGTCCGGCCGTCTCAACCGGCCACGAGGTCGAACTGCTCCCAGGGGCCGATCGCGTCGCGGTTGGCGATGAGCGGCTGGGCCCCGGCGCCCTCGGCGCACACGTACTTGCCGTTGACCTGGGCGCGGAGGCTCACCGACCCGTTGGGGTTGGTGACCAGCTGGAAGGTCTCCCATGCCCCGGCCGAGGCGCGGTTGGCGATGAGCGGCTGCGCCCCGGCGCCCTCGGCGCACACGAACTGGTTGTTGACCCTCGCCCGCAGCCCCACGTTGCCGTTGCCCAGGTCGACGCGCTCGAACTGCTGCGCGGTCCCGGCGGACGTCCCGTTCGCGATCAGCGGCGAGCCGTTGGCGGCGGTGACGTAGCGACTGTTGGCCCTGGAGCGCAGGGAGATCACCGAGGTCGACGACGCCGACGTGGTCACGTTCACGGCGTTCGACGCGCCGGAGGTGTTCCCGGCCGCGTCGCGCGCGACGACGGTGAAGCTGTACGCCGTGGCCGGGGTCAGGCCGGTCACGGTGTACGGCGTGTTCGGGGCGGTGGCCACCACCGTGCCGCCGCGGAGCACCTGGTAGTTGGCCACCCCCACGTTGTCGGTGGAGGCCGACCACGCGAGCGTCACCGTGGTGGCCGTCTTCGCCGTCGAGGTGAGGTTGCCCGGCACGGTCGGTGCCTGCCCGTCACCCCCGCCTCCGAGTTTGGGTGGGGTGGGGCGGGTGGCGGTGAGGGGGATCTGGCCCTTGAGCATCCGGCCGCCGTCGCCGGTGAGGCGTAGGTAGTAGTCGGCCG
>NZ_JBSZKT010000036.1:0-84377 GCF_055690525.1 Streptosporangium sp. H13245
AGAATCGCAACACGGGCGAGACGAGTAGTGACCTTGTGCAGGTGATCGCGGCCAGCACCGTCCCTCCGGGGTCGGTGAGAATCGCAACACGTAGATCGCGCCGTCTCGGAGAAGCATGCCGGGCCCCAGCACCGTCCCTCCGGGGTCGGTGAGAATTGCAACGCTCACGACTGGAAGAAGTGGGCCAGCCGGACCGAGGACCAGCACCGTCCCTCCGGGGTCGGCGAGGATCGCAACTCCTCCCTGACGTAGGCCACGCCCGCGCCCACGCTCGGCCAGCACCGTCCCTCCGGGGTCGGTGAGGATCGCAACGTCAGAGCGGGCCTGATTGCCCCATCCCCGGGTGAGAGTCCAGCACCGTCCCTCCGGGGGTGAAGATGATCGTTAATTGGCGGATTTTGGATTACGGCGAAGTTCGTAGCGACCGGGACGTCGGGGGCCTGCGCAGCGCCGTCTCCTGCTCGCGGAAGCGTCGCAAGCAGTTCTTCCTTCGAGATCTTCTTTGGCTCCCAGGGGAGCCGCGTCACCCGTCTATACCGTCTGAAATCGGTTGACTCGTACCGAAGCCGCTTTTGAGTAGAGAACACCTCTCGTGTTGTCCACGCCATCAAGATCCATGGACTTTTGGGACGTTGGCGAGCTTTGGGTCCGGTAGATGCCTTTCTCGTTATTGAGAATATTGACGAATGATCAATTTCCTATTTGTGTCGAATTTGCCTTCGGTTGATCCGTGTGTTGCATAAATGGTTAATTATTCCTTTTTGTGTATATTTTATGCATTCGTGAACGTTGATCACGGTTTGCGGGACGCGAAGTTCTGAATCAATTTCATGTTTTTTTTGATGTAATTAACCCCTTCGCTCCTGTTATGGTGAGGCGGTTGTTTTTCGCTTCGGTACCGCTCCTTACGGGTTGGTGAGGATTTCGACATCGTGGTTTTTGCTCATAGTGAGAGTGACCGGCTGCGGCACTGGCACTTGCTGACCGATCACTTGCGGGGCACGGCGGAGCTGGCGGCTCGCTTCGCCAAGGGGTTCGGCGGAGATCGCGTCGCCTGGTGGCTGGGCATGCTGCACGACTGCGGCAAGGCTTCCGGTGATTGGCAGAAACGCCTGGTGGAGGTGTCGGGAACCGGGCGGCCGGTGGGCATCGATCACAAGACGCTGGGGGCCCGTATGGCTCGGGAGCGCGGGCTGGGATCCTTCGCCCTGGCGATAGCCGGTCACCACGGCGGGCTCACGGATCCGCATGCATTGCGTGAGCGACTGGACAATACGACGAAGGCGGATCGCGACCGGGAGGCCGACGCGCTAACGGTTCTGGGAAGCGATTTTCTTCCCGAGCTGACCGATAACGGCCCTATCGCGATTCCCCTCGCATGGCGCCAGCCGCTGGTGCGGGAGATGGCATTGCGACTGAGCTTCAGTGCGCTGTGCGACGCGGACTTTCTGGATACCGCAGCCCATTTCGCGGATGCCTCTTATCCTGTCGTACGTCCCGACGCTGATTTCGCTCACCTGCGCGACAGGTTCGAGAAGAAACGCGCGGCCCTGTTGGACGATCGCCCCGAACGTTCCGCCATCGACGCGGAGCGGGAGGAGGTCTACCGGGCGTGTGTGCGCGCCGCCGACGCCAAGCCCAGCATCTTCCGGTTGGCCGCGCCCACCGGAGTCGGGAAGACGATCTCAGCCGGAGGGTTCGCGCTGCATCACGCCGCCACGCACGATCGTCGCCGGGTGGTCGTCGCGGTCCCATTCCTGACGATCACCGAGCAGAACGCCGGTGTCTATCGGCGCCTGCTGGAGATCCCACAGGAGTCGCAGGTCGTACTGGAGCACCACAGCGGGGTCAACCTGGACGAGCCGACCAACCGCTGGGCCCGGCTGGCAGCGGAGAACTGGGACGCCCCTTTCGTCGTGACGACCACCGTCCGGCTCTTCGAGTCGCTGTTCGACCGGAAGCCAGCCGCGATGCGACGGCTGCACCGGTTGGCAGGGGCGGTGATCGTGCTGGACGAGGTCCAGTCACTCCCGCACCAGATGCTGGTCCCGATCCTGGAGGCCCTTCGGACACTGGTCGACCATTTCGGGACGACTGTGCTTCTCACCTCGGCCACCCAGCCGGACTTCTGGCACCTGAGTCCCTTCAGAACACTCCCGGCGACCGAGATCGTCGCTGATCCCGCCGCTCTGGTGGCTCGGCTGCGACGGGTTGAATTCGAGTGGCGGATCGACCCCGGTCCCACCCTGGCTCAACTCGCCGACGACGCAGCCGCTCACCGGCAGGCGCTGGTCGTGGTCAACATCACCGCCGACGCCCATACGGTGTTCCACAGCTGGCACGCTCAGGTGCCCGAAGGCGTCGCCTGGCACCTGTCGACGCGGATGTGCTCCGCGCACCGGCGCCGCGTGCTGGAAGAGGTCCGTGGCCGGCTCGCCGACGGACTGCCGGTGCTTTTGGTGTCGACGCAGTTGATCGAGGCCGGAGTCGACGTCGACTTCCCCCTCGTCTACCGGATCATGGCTCCGGCCGACTCCTTGCTTCAGGCGGCGGGACGGGCCAACCGCGAGGGCAACCTGCCCGGCCTGGGGAGGGTGGTCATCATCGACCCCGAAGACGCCGGTCACCCGCAGGCGTACAAAACCCTGCTGGCGGCCACCCGCCTGTACTTCGGCCCCGGTAAGGCCGATCCCGACAACCTCGCCGCGCTGCGTGGTTACTACCGGTCGGTGTACGGCGCGTTGAACCTGGAGGATCCACGCAGTGCCGGTCAGCGGATCCAGGATGCCAGGAGCATGCTGGACTTTCCCGCGGTGACCGACGGTCCGGCCGATCCCGTCACCGGTGTCCGCGACCGCCGCCACGCCTTCCGCATGATCACCGATGACGGTGTCAGCGTCGTGACCGCAGCGGGAGCCGTCGACGAGGAGCAGCGAGAACTCATCGGCCAGGTCGTGGAACGGGTCCGTACCGCAGCCCGCCCTGACGGGGCCGACTTGCGACTGCTCCAGCCCTACGTGGTCACCGTGCACCCCTCCGCGCTGCGGAGGCCAGGAGTGATCGCCCTGATGAAGCCGATCATCGGCGACCCCGGGCGCCCCGGCTCCCTTGCCGAGTGGATCGGCGGCTACGACTCCCACACCGGCATCGAACTCGACCCCCACACCGAGGAGTTCGTCTGTTGAACAAGGTCAGACCCCCATTGCAGTTGCCGCGCTCCTCCGATGGCACCCCTCCGGTGGTGGTGCAGGTCGCGGGGGAGGGCGCGTTGTTCTCGCGGCCGGAGTTGAAGGCCGAGCGGCTGACGTATCCGGTGATGACACCGACCGCGGCCAGGGGAGTGCTGGAGGCGATTTTCTGGAAGCCGCAGATGCGCTACCGAATCGTGGCCATTGAGGTGCTCAAGCCGATCAGGCAGTTCACCATCCGCCGCAACGAGACCCATCAGGTGGTGTCGATGGCCGGGGCGCTGCGCGGAGATCGGGTGGACACCGCGGCCAACCGTGACCAGCGCAACGCCGTGTGCCTGCGTGACGTCGCCTATCGGATTCACGCCCACATCGAGGCCGATGCGCAGGCCGACAAGAACGCCGCCGCCTACCGGGCTCAGTTCCGGCGCAGGGTGACCCGAGGTTCCTGCTTCCACCAGCCCTTCCTGGGCGCCAAGGAGTTCAGCGCGGACTTCGGCGACCCCGACGACACGCCGCCGATCACCCGGACCGAGGACCTCGGGGTGATGCTGCACACCATCCATTTCGGGCCGCCGATCCAGATGGAGTGGTTCACCGCCCGGCTGGACAGCGGTGTGCTGCACGTGCCCGAGCGTGGGATCCAGGTTCCGGCGGTCTCGGCCGGCGGTGGCTGATGCTGCTGAAGCGCCTGGTGGAGTACGCCCGTGACGGTTCGACGGTGCCACCGCCGTTCTACAAGGCGCAGAAAGTCCGGTGGATCCTGGAGTTGCGGGCCGACGGCTCCCCGCTGTCGTCCACGCTGACGTCCCTGGCCGATCCTGGTGATCCGCTGCGTAAGAACGGTATCGAGTACGTGGTGCCCTCGATCACCAAGACCTCGGGCATCGCTCCGAAGATCGCCGTGGACAGTCCGGAGTATCTGCTGGGCTGGGTCGCCAAAGACGCCAAACCCGACCGGGTGGCCAGAGCCCATCAGGCCTTCGCCGACCTGACCGGTCAGTGGGTGAAAGCCGATCCGGGCTCTCCAGCTACGGCGCTGCACCGCTTCCTGACCGAGGGGCACGCGGAGCGATTCGCCGAACAGGAGGGGTGGGGGCGAGGGGATCTGATCGTGGTACGAGTCCACCAGGATTCGGTACCCGGAGGCGCCTTCCTGCACGAGACCGAGTCGGCCCGTCGGTTCTGGGCCACGGTGGCCTCCTCGCGCAAGGCATCGGGAAACAGCGGACTGTGTCTGGTCTGCGGGCAGATCGGGGAGCTGCTGAAAACCATTCCCCAGCAGTTGCCCGCGCGGCTGGTGCCACATGCCAGTCAGAGCGCGTCCCTGGTCAGCGTGAACAAGGCCACCCACGGTTTCGCCCTGCAGGAGCAACTGACCCACACCCCGATCTGCGTACAGTGTGGCCTGGCGGCGATGGGCGCCCTGGAAAGTCTGCTGGACCACCAGTGGAGAAGCGCGCTGACCGGGCAGAACACCCGTTTGGCCTGGTGGGTCACCGGTGAAACCGACCTCACCCTGGATCCGCTGGATAATCCCCGCGCTCATCCCGAACAGGTGGCCCGCATTCTGGGCGCCGCGGTGCGCGGCAGACAGGCGGCCTCGTTGGCACAGGAGGACCTGAGCACCTTCTGTGCGGTCACCATCGGAGGCAACGTCTCCCGCGTCATGATCCGTGACTGGATCGAACTGCCCCTGGCCCGGATCCAGGACAATCTCGCGGCCTGGTTCACCGACCACGCCGTCACCGACGCCTGGACCGGAGAGGTCCGCTACGTCAGGTTGCGCCAGATGGCATCGGCCGGTGGCAGGTGGCTCGGTGACCGCAAGATGTACGCCGCTTTCGGCGCCTCCGGGGCAGATCGCCCCGACGGCCTGTACCAAGGGCTGCTTCGTACCGCCCTGCTGAACAAACCGTTGCCGCCCAAGCTGCTGGCCCACGTGGTCCAACGAATCCGCGCCGATGGCCGCCTGGACACCGAACGCGCCGCCCTGCTGAGACTGGCGCTGGTCCGACGCCGTGGCATCTCCCATCCGGAGGCGTACATGCCCCTGCTCAACACCGATCACCACCAGCCGTCCTACCTGGCAGGCAGGCTCTTCGCCGTCCTCGAAGACGTACAGCTCTCCGCCTCCCGCGCAGGCGGCGACGACGCCCCCAACGTCACTTTCACCGACCGCTACTTCAGCCGGGCGGTGACCAGTCCGGCCGTAGCGCTGGTCGCGGGCAGGAAGGACGCGCGGGCCTGGCTCAAACGGCTGCGTCGCGACCAGCCGGGCTGGGCTCACCGCGCCCAGGAAACCCTGGACGACCTGTTCTCCCAGTTGGCGGTCGCCGGAGGTATCCCGCACGGCGCCGTCCTGGCCGACCAGGCGGCCTTCATCCTGGGCTACCACCACCAACGTGCCACCACACGAGCCGAACGCATCGCCAGCAAAGCGGCCAAAGCCGCTGACCCGCAGCCCGCTCCCGTCCCCGCCTCGCAAGAAGGAGCACGAGCATGAGCGCACACCTGGACCCGGCCGTCCGGCACGACATCGTGCTGCTGTTCGACGTCACCGATGGCAACCCCAACGGCGACCCGGACGCGGGCAACCAGCCACGTACCGACGACGAGACCGGCCAGGGCCTGGTCACCGACGTCGCGCTCAAACGCAAGATCCGTGATGTCATCCCCCAGATCAAGCCCGGAGACGACCGCTACGGCATCTTCGTCGAGGCCGGACACGCCCTCAACCCGCGCATCGAGCAGGCTCGTACCACCACCAAGGGGTCGACCGAGGAGCAGCAGCGCTGGCTGTGCGAACGCTACGTCGACATCCGCCTCTTCGGTGCCGTGCTCAGCACAGGCAAGAAGGAAGAAGGAAGCAAGACCGCCGGTGCGGGGCAGGTGCGCGGTCCCCTGCAGTTCACCTTCGCCCGCAGCCTGGACCCGGTGCTCCCCAGTGACAACGCCATCACCAGGGTCACTCCCACCAGGCAGGAAGACCTCGACTCCGGTAAGCGTACCGAGATGGGTTCCAAATGGACCCTCCCCTACGGGCTCTATCGGGCCCACGCCTTCTACTCCGCCGGACGCGCGGCCAAGACCGGCGTCACCGGCGAAGACCTGCAAACCCTGTGGTCGGCCCTGACCTTGATGTTCGACCACGACCGCTCCGCCGCACGCGGAGAGATGAGACTGTGCGGCCTGTACGTCTACAGCCACCCCAACGCCCTCGGCGTGGCACCCGCGGCCGCCCTCTCCAGCCGTGTCCGGGTGGAGCGAGCCGACGCTGAGAAGCCACCGCGCCACTACACCGACTACCAGCGTGTCATCGCCAATGACGACCTGCCGGAAGGCGTTGCTTTCTGGGCAGCCTTGGATCTGTGGCCCTGACCACCGGCGACGGGGAGCTCGTCAGCATCCCGCTGTCGGCCCTGGAGCACCTTGCCTACTGTCGTCGTCAGGCGGCTTTGATCCATGTCGAGGCCACCTGGACGGACAACGTCGACACCGTACGCGGCGAACTCGCGCACGCCGCCGTCGACCTGCCGGGAACCCGTCGGCGCCGCGGGGTGGCCCTGGTGCGATCCCTACCGGTTCGCAGCCGCGTTCACGGCCTGCACGGTGTCTGCGACCTGGTGGAGATCGACGGCGACCAGGCCACGCCCGTGGAGTACAAGGTCGGCCCCTATCACCCTCAGGGGCCGGCCGATCTCCAGCTCGCGGGGCAGGCCGTCTGCCTGGCAGAGGCCGGATACGCCGTACCGGAGGGGTACATCTACTCCGCCGCCGATCGTCGCCGCCATCAGATATCCATTACTCCCGAACTGATCACCCGCACCCTGGAAGCCACTGTCGCGATGCGTGACCTCCTGCTCCAGGACAAGCTCCCTCCCGCACACAACGACCGTCGTTGCCGCCGCTGCTCACTCCGCGACGACTGCATGCCCGAACTCACCCACACATCGCACCGGGCCACCGACCCCTTCGCCATCCGTCCGCTGGGAGCCTGGCGTGACTGAACTCCTCAACACCCTGTACGTCCAGACGCCCGGCACCAGCCTGCACCTGGAAAGCGACACCCTGCGCGTCGTCCACCCCGACCAGCCAGGTCGTAAGATCCTCCCGCTCGCGCGCATCGACCACCTGGTGTTGTTCGGCGGCGTCACCATCACCGACGACCTACTGTTGCGCTGCGCCGATGACCGCCGCAGTATCAGCTGGCTGACCGGCTTCGGACGTTTCCGCGCTCGCGTGTGCGGCCCTACGGCGGGGAACCCGCTGCTACGCCGTTCCCAACACCGCGCCCACGACGATGAGGCCTGGCGACTTTCCATCGCCCAGCGCATGGTCGCCGGGAAGATCCACAACAGCCGACAGGTGCTACTCAGGGCTGCGCGAGACGCCACCGGTGCCAAACAGGCCACACTTCGCGCAGCCGCCGAACGCAACGCCGTCGCGCTCACCCAAACGAGCCGAGCCGACGACATCTCGATCCTGATGGGTGCCGAAGGCATCGCGGCCCGCGACTACTTCGCCGCCCTGCCCGCTATGTGCCCCGGCGCCGCAACGCCCTTCCAGCGCACCCGCCGTCCCCCGGCCGACCCGGTCAACTGCCTGCTGTCATTCCTGTACGGCATGCTGCGCGTCGCGGTCCACGGTGCCCTGGAACAGGCCGGACTCGATCCCTACATCGGATTCCTGCACGGCGTACGGCCCGGGAAACCCGCCCTCGCGCTGGACCTGATGGAGGAGTTCAGGCCACTGCTGGCCGACAGGCTCGTCATGACCATGCTCAACCGCAAAGAGCTCACCGACAACGACTTCGAACGCCTCCCCGGAGACGTGGTCCGTCTCACCGACAACGCCCGGCGCACCGTCCTGAACGCCTGGCAGGCCAGCCGCCAACGGACCTGGCCCCATGCTCACCTGCAACGCGAGGTGCCCGCGGCACTGCTGCCTCTTGTCCAGGCTCGGCTGCTCGCCCGGCACCTGCGCGGTGACCTGGACGAGTATCTCCCCTGGACGGTGAACTGACATGGACCTGTTGGTCACGTACGACGTGGAGACCATCACCAAAGAGGGGCAGGCACGACTGCGCAAGGTCGCGAAGATCTGCGAGGGCTACGGCCACCGCGTCCAGAAATCCGTCTTCGAAGTCGTGTGCTCCGAGGCGGACAAGCTCCGCCTGGTCGCGGCCCTTGGCCGTACCATCGACCACGGCAGCGACACGGTACGCATCTACCGTCTTCCAGCCCAGGCGCTGGACGATGTCGAACACCTGGGTCTCCAGCGAGCCGTCGACCCCCGAGGCCCCTTGGTGATCTAGGAACCCCCAGCATGCCCACGCCACGCCACCTGTTCCGAACCCCAAATCACCACCAACCTGGCGCTTTTCCCTGCCTGTTGGGTATTGCTCGTACGAGAAATGGCGAACGTCCCAGGTCAAGAACTCCAGCACCCTCCCTCCGGGATCGGTGAGGATCGCAACGCGTCCACCGGCCACAAGGTCACCCGGACCGCCCCGCCAGCACCCTCCCTCCGGGATCGGTGAGGATCGCAACGCTCGCCGCGCCTCAGCCCGCGCCTGCCGTTCGTCGTCCAGCACCCTCCCTCCGGGATCGGTGAGGATCGCAACCACGCCTTGACGTAGGTGTCGACGAACCAGCCGTCGCCAGCACCCTCCCTCCGGGATCGGTGAGGATCGCAACACCTTGAACCAGACCGCGCGCCCGATCTCTTCATCGCCAGCACCCTCCCTCCGGGATCGGTGAGGGATTGCAACCGGTGTTGGGGTGGGCCCTGCGGCTGGCTTGGCTGGGGCCAGCACCGGCCCTTCAGGACCGGGCGACCGGGTCGCGTGGATAAAACGTCATTTAGTACGTGCGTCAAGCTCTTGTGGATCAGTATTTTTCGATAATCTCGTTGATTTGGATGGCAAGAAGAAAATCCAGTTCCGTCACGACATTGCCCGCTGTGTGCGTGGTTATAGTGATCCGTAAGTAGTCCCAGCGGATATCTATGTCGGGTCGATGTTCGAGTTCTACAGCGACCTGTGCGATTTCTGCGACGGCGAGCATCGCACTGTCATAGTCGATCGAATAGGTCCTGCTGATCTTGCTGGTGTCGCCAGACCAGCCACTCGACGCCAGGCGCCGTGCGACCTCTTCAGCGGACAGGGGATCACGAAGACCCATGACCTAAAATCTCCCGCTTCGTAAGATTCCTATTATGTGATACTCGCTAGCATCTTAGTCACATCATGTTCTTTGATGATGTCCGCCTACATGGTCCAGCGGCGAAGACAGAACGGTCTTCCAGCGGTACATTCCCTCGTCCCGGTTTAAGTCGATCAAGGTGATGCGCGTAAGGGTGAGAGGTACTACCTCAGCATGGTGGTCGAGTGTTTCCTGAATAAGAGTCAGTGACACACCGCTGGTGTTGGCGTAAGCGAGGGTGACGTGCGGGTAGAAGCTTTCATCCGCCTCCGGGATCCGGTCCTGCCCCCAGACCTCGCCAATGCCCTTGCGGATCAGTTGGCGCACTGTGGTCATGATCTCGGTGGGGCGTACCGGCAGGTGCACGCCTTCGGCGTCCACCACCATGGGACCCAATGTCACGCGGATTGGACCGAAGTCGGACAGCTGGTTGGTCACTGCGGCACCTATCGCCGTCAATTCCTCCTCGCTGACCTCGTCGGTGAAACCGACGCCCTGCGTGGTCATGTGCAGCCATTGAGGCGGTATGGGATCCAGTGCCGTTAGTTTGTCTAAGTCAGGACGCATCTGCGCTACGAGTTTATGCAATTCAGGTTGGCCCTTCATGAGGAAGTGCCAGGTGTAGAAGCTCCGACCGGGGCGCCAGCCTGGCCGCCACCACCAGTGATCGCGGGTCTCAGTGTCGTTTCCTGCCAAAGGGTTCACCTTTCTGTACGTGACTTCTCATCGCGAAACGCGCTAATGGCATTTCTGATCGCCTTGCCCTGTCCGCCGGTTTGAAACACAAGGGGAATTCGCTCGGAGACCTCCCCCAGCTGAATCAGTAAAGGCGCTGCTCGTGCATTCAAGGGGGTTTCCAGGACCGGGGTGAGTGCTTCCATCGCTCCGTCCAGGGCTCCGGCGTCCATGTGAGCGCGGACCATGTGGAGCATGGTCATCCGCTCGGTTCCCACGTTGCGGGCCCGCTCGGGCTTTCCCTGGGATATCTCCACGCTGCGACTGGCCATCTCCAGTGCCCGGCCTGGGTCCGACAGCATCAGATACGCATCCGCCCAATAGCTCAGCGCCCGCTCCGGCGTACAGCTGAGTGGCCCGCCGGGATGGTCCTCCCGCCCTGGCTTGACCTCCTGAGCGTGGCGCAGCATGGCCTGTGCCTTATCGAGGCGGCCTAGCCGGGCGTAGTCCAGGGCAAGGGTACTGGCCAGCATCACCTCTGTTTCCCCACCTGCTCGTACGGCGTAGTGAAGCCCAAGTTCGGCGTGGTGTAAGGCGTCCTGTTTACGATTATCCCAGTAAGCGGCAACTTGCCGTGTTTTACATACCCAGGCGAGCAGTCCGTTGTGCCCACACTCCTGGGCGAAGTGCCACGCGGCTCGCGCGTGACCCTCAGCCGCATCGGGACGGCTTAGATCGGTGCTGACCCATGCCAGGAACGTCATCGCCCAGCCGACGATCAGGTAGAGGTCTCCACGACTCCGTAGGGGCTGGTGTCCTTCCAACAGTCGTAATGCCTCGTCCCGGACGCGTCGCACATCGGCCATGAGTGGGCCTGTGGGCATCTTCAGGTAACTGGCTGCGATGTACTGAAGATCCGTATTGAGGCGCTCGATCGTTGAGGTGCCGACGTTGCTGGTTTCGGCCTCGCCGAGGATGAGATTGGACTCGCGGGCATAAAGAGATAGTTTGTCGCTATCAGGGAAAGGGTGTCGGTCGCGTAGCTGAGAGAGGGCTGGCGATGCTACTTCGGTAGTTCCTGGAAACGCAAGCAGCCCGCCGGTCGGGGAATGGATATTTCTGCTGAAATTATGGTCAGCTTGGCGGTAGTCGATGCGATCTATCTCTATGCAGTCATTACTGCTGTATAGGACATATTCGGCATCGGTGAGCAGAGCCCGCCCTCGTGTCTGGTAGATGCGGGCAAGGGAGTGCAACGCTGCCACGCTCGGACGTCGTCCTTTCGCGGGCCAGTGCTCGTACTGGTAGATGCGTGCTTTGACCATGGTCGAGTTGCCTGCGTCCAGAGCGTTCCAGCGATCGGCCACTTCCTGATGACTGAGGTTGTGTGCCCAGCGGAAGGCGACCCGAGGGCCAACTTCCGGATAATCGGTTTCCCAGACTGCGGCAACCTGTTCCCACGTCAGGCCGCGAGCTCGAAGCTTCTGAGAGCGGTACGCGCGTTGCCGCCGATTGGGTCTGGTTTGCTCCATAGCTGAATCCGCCCGAGGAAGTGACGAAGCGCCTGACCGTCACAGCGTACGCGCTGTATCGGAACCGTTACAGCTAACTAAGCAAACGGCTCTCAGGTTCAGGCCCAGGTTAAGCGCCACTCTCGTGCTAACTTTTTTGGCTCTTTATCCATCGGTGCCGCCTCAGGAAACTTGGAGGTCCCGCCAGACAAAGAGCGGACCCGCCCGGCGCTTGCCACGACCGGACGGGTCCTTGATCAGGAAGTGAGTCCTGACCCATGGCCAACATTAGAGCTATCCGGATCCGTTGGAGAGCGAACAATCCGCCGCTGCCGCTTGGTTGCCGCTGGTGCGGACACGCCCCCTACGCTCACGAGGCACGCAGCCTTCCCCACCGCCACGACCATCTGTGGGAGCAGCCCACTCCCCAGCAGGTGCATGCCCGGATGGCGACGCGACGACGTCTTGGCCTGTGCGGTCGGCTACCCGCCGCGGTCCCGTCGCGTCCGCTGAAGGTCCACCCACCCATCGTTCCCGCCTCGGCTCGTCCCGGACGTCACGCTCGGCAGGTGACGGCCACCGTCGCCCACGGCCGGGGCCGCTCACCGGACCTTCCTCCGGTTCGCTGGTATGAGCCCTACCGGCGGGAGGTCGCAGCATGAACGCGTTCCCGGACCAGGACGCCATCCTCAAAAGCAGCTGCGATGCCCCTCCTTCTTCGGGGCGTGCCGCTGCGTCGTCAGCCACCATCGAGCCTTCGTCGCCTTTGCCGACCCCGGAGCGGGTCGAGGCTGGCCGCACCGATGATGTTACTGGTCTCCGAGAGCGGTCCTCTGCCTTGCAGCGCGCGGGACAACTGGTTACCGCCCTGGCCGGCGTTCACGGTATCTCGGCCGATGCTCATGAGCTTCGTTCCGGCCGGGCCGTGGTGTCGGTCTACCACGGGCTGCTGGCCTACACCGATGGTGCGAGGTTTTGGTGGACCGGCCCTGAACGCAATTCCTCGGGTGCCTTGGTGCCCAGTTCTGCTGTGGAACCGGGTACGGCCGCCGAACGGCTCGCCGCGCATTACGAGATCCTGCGGGCCCGCCCTGTCACCACGCTGCTGGGCGGCGAGTTGCCGTTGCTGGCCGACGTGATGCTGGCCGAGCATGTCGTCCCACGCTGACACCGCCGCGGCGTTGGCCACTGAGCAGCTGCGGACCTACGCGTACGGATGGCTGGTCTGGTGGAGCCCGAGATATCGGCGGTTCGAAGCGTGGAAGTGCAGGGATCCGGCGTGCTTCCGTACCGTCCACGCGGGCAGTGCCGCTGAACTGTGGGACCGGATGCGACAGGTGGAATTCGACCTATGGCGAACTCTGCCCGACAGTGCCACGGTGCCCGCGCGGACCGCTGCCGACCACTCCCAAGGCCGCCGGAACGAACTCCCGCCCACCCCGGCCATCCACCGGACCGGCCACAACGAATCTCGGGGCCATGCCCTCACCCAGACGAAGGGACTCGGCTGTGATTCCGTCCTATGGCACGCCGGTGAGTGACCGCTTGAACGCGGCCACCTGGCGCTCCGCCGCCGTCACCGCACTGCAGCGCCTGCGGACCGAGCTGCACACCCACCGCATCTATCCTGCGATCTCCTACGACGAGGGCCAACCCCGCCTCGTGATCGGCGCCAAGCTGACCGTGTGGGCCGACCACGCCGGGACCTTTTTCTGCTGGGGTACGGCCTATCGGGAGGAGCCTGCCGACCACGCGTCGGTGGATGACCTGGCGCAGGTCGCGGCCAGGATCGCCGAGCGGCTTGGTGAGCACTACACCGAGCCGGTGAACTCACCCTGAGCAGCGCGTCGGCACGAAGGGCACGCTTCCCTGTGCCGACGCGCCCGACTCCCGCGAGCGGTGGTGCGCAACCAGGGGCCGCTCGCGGGGCTGGACGCGACCAGACAACGCCCCGGGCATGGCGTCGTCGAACACTGGTCGCGGCGGTGCCCCCGCCTTCGGAGGGAGACGGGGGCACCGCGTACTTTTTTCACATCAAGCTCCTGAATCTGCCTGGCCGGTTGATAAATGGCATGTTTGGGCAGGGTTTCTTGCTCGATATGTGCCGCCCCTCTGGGGTCAAGCGCTGGATAATGCTGGACATCTGCGCCTAGAGCAGGCCGTCGCTCCCGTAGCCCCTTTGATGATCTAGGAACCCCAAGCATGCCCGCGACACGCGACCTGTTCCGAACCGCAAACCAGCATCAATCCGACATTTTTTTACTCGTCAGACGCTTCTCCCCTCGGGAAATGGCTAACGTCCCAGCTCAAAAACTCCAGCACCGTCCCTCCGAGGTCGGTGAGGATCGCAACAAGCATGGCGCGTGCCTCTTTGATAGAGGGGGGCAGCCAGCACCGTCCCTCCGAGGTCGGTGAGGATCGCAACCCGGAAGGCAACGACGTGTACGCCACGAAGGAGGAAGCCCCAGCACCGTCCCTCCGAGGTCGGTGAGGATCGCAACCATGGGGCGTGCGAGGTAGGACGCATAGGAGGCTTCCCAGCACCGTCCCTCTGAGGTCGGTGAGGATCGCAACGGAGGGTGTTCCGCTTTTCGGGGACGTCCGTCCCAACCAGCACTGTCCCTCTGAGGTCGGTGAGGATCGCAACCACAACAAGCTGCCCGAGGCGGTCACGCCGGGCGGCCAGCACCGTCCCTCCGGGATCAGTGAGGATCGCAACCACAACACCATGCCCGCCAGGTCCGCGCAGTCGCCACCAGCACCGTCCCTCCGAGGTCGATGAGGATCGCAATCTGACCGAGAAGGCTGCCTACGCCTGGGGCTTTGAGCAGCCAGTACCGTCCCTTCGGAGTAGGTGAGATCGCAACGATCAAGGCTCCGAGTCGCCATGTGGTCGTACGGAGAAACCGCCCGGGGGCAGGCGCAGGCCGTGCGCCTCGTGTTCTTTGTTGTCGTGGTTGATGGTGAAGAGCCATTCGCCGCGACGGACGAGTTCCACGGGGGCTGGTTTCAGGCCGAGCAGGCGGGCGTACGCGGGGTCGGAGAGGCGGGTGGAGATGTAGAGGGCGGTGCCGGAGCCGTAGGGGTGGCGGGTGATGGCGGGTTGTCCGGCGAGTGGGGTGTGGAAGGTGTGCGGGGTGCCGGAAGTGTGCGGGTCGGTGTAGAGGGCGAGGGCTTCGGCGCCTTCGAGGTGGAGGTGTTCGCTCCAGAATGTTCCGGTTTCCGGATGGTCGTTACTCCCGAGAGGGGACAGGGGGAGGGTGACGTCTGGAGGGAGGGGGTGGAACTCTTCGACGCGGATGCCGAGGAGGTCGCGGAGGGCGCCGGGGTGGCCGCCGAGGCGGACGCGGGCGTGTTCGTCGGTGACGCCGCTGAGGTACGACACCACGAGGGTGCCGCCATTGGAGACGTAGCGGCGCAGGTTGGCGGCGTCGGCGTCCGAGATGAGATACAGGGCGGGGACGAGCACGAGCGGGTACGCCGACAGGTCGGCCGAGGGGTGGACGAGGTCGGCGGTGACGCCGTGCCGATAGAGCACCCGGTGGGCCTGGCGTACGGTCTCGGCGTAGTTCAGCTCGGTGGAGGGCAGGCCGGGGGACTGGAGCGCCCAGCCCGCCTCGGCGTCCCAGAGGATCGCGGCCCCGGCCTCGACGGGGGCCGCGCAGGCGTCCGTCAGGGACGGCAGGAGCGCGCCCAGCTCGCAGATCTCACGGAAGATCCGCGAGTCGGGTCCGGCGTGCGGGACCATGCCGCCGTACCAGAGTTCGGCGCCGCCCCGGGAGGCCCGCCACTGGAAGAACATGGCACCCCGCGAGCCCCGCGCGATGTGCGACAGGCTCAGCCTGGTGATCTCACCGGGGCGCTTGGCGAGCATCCGGGGGCCGGTGTAGGTGACCACCGCCTGCTCCATCAGTAGCCAGGGTTTTCCGCGAGTCGCATCGCGCCCGGCCGCACTGTGCCCGATCGCATCGCCCCCGAGCACGGTGCGCCTGGCCGCACTGTGCCCGATCGCATCGCGCCTGATCGCATCGCTTCCGACTGCGCTGTGCCCGGCCGCATCGCCCCCGATCGCATCGCGTTCGGCTGCGCTGTGCTTGGCCGCACCTTGCTCCGAGGTCAGGGCCGCGGTTGAGGTGTGTGTGAGGTCGGTGGTTGACGCGGGTTTCGGGGGCGAGGCCCAGCTTCGGGCGAGGTCGGCGGCGAAGGCGGTCTCGGCGGGTGGGTCGGCCGACGGGTAGTGGTCGATCGCGACGAGGTCGACCTCGGCCGCCCAGTGCCGGTGGTTCACCGGCACCCAGTCGCCGAGGACGAAGTTCGTGGTGACCGGGACGTCCGGGGTGAGCTCGCGCAGTATCGCCTTCTGCTCGCGGAAGTGGTCGAGCATCGCGTCGGAGACGAACCGGCGGAAGTCGAGGACCTGGGAGGGGTTGGGCAGGTACTGGGTGGCGCGGGGCGGGGTGATCTGCTCCCACGCGGAGTAGTGCTGGCTCCAGAACGAGGTGGTCCAGGCGTCGTTGAGCGCGTCCAGGGTGCCGTGCCGCGCGCGCAGCCAGGCGCGGAAGGCCGAGGCGGCGTGCTCGCAGTGGCAGGTGGTGCCGTACTCGTTGTGGACGTGCCACATGGCGAGCGTGGGGTGGTCGCGGTAGCGCTCGGCGAGGGTACGGGCGATGCGGGCCGAGGCGGCGCGGTAGGCCGGGGCGTGTACGCAGTAGGTGTCGCGGCTGCCGTGGGTGAGCCGGACGCCGTCGGAGGTGACGGTGAGGGCGTCGGGGTGGGCCAGGCCGAACCAGGGGGGCGGGGAGGCGGTCGGGGTGGCGAGGTTGACCCCGATCCCGCCGTCGCGCAGCAGGTCGAGGACGCGGTCGAGCCACCCGAAGTCGTGGACGCCGGGTGAGGGCTCCAGCCGGGCCCAGGAGAACACCCCGACGCTGACCAGGTTGACCCCGGCCCGCCGCATCAGCGCGACGTCCTCCTTCCAGACCTCCTCCGGCCACTGCTCGGGGTTGTAGTCCCCGCCGTAGCACAGCCCGCCGAACCGCCCAGGCCAGTCCACGGCCACTCCTTTATTTGGATGGAGGCTAAACTAATTATCACGGGTCGCCGGTCCCGTTCAAGGGTGCGGGCTCCGGTCCGCGTACCCCTGTCTCCTGGCTCCCGGCTCGTGGTTCGCGGGCTCCCGGCTCCCAGCTTCCGGTTCCCGGCTCCCAGCTCTCGGCTTCTGGTTCGTGGTTCGCGGGCTTCCGGGTTTGGGGCACCTCGACTGCGGGCGACTCGCGTAAGGGATCGGATACCGGTACGTCGTGCGAGCCTTCTCGTGAAGACGGTGGCGGGTTGCGGGCAATAACAGCGTCCGTTGCCCCACGAAAGGCATCCTCCGCATGAGAGTCAACAGCGATCGTCCCCCTGATCGCGCCCTGTCCGACCTGGTCCTTCCCGCCTCGTTCTTCGCGGACGACGTGGGCGATGCGGGTGACCTGGCCGGGGGCGCCGTACCGGGGGAGTCCGTCGTCACGAGTGACGCCGACGTGATCCGGCTGGCCCTGCGCGATCCGGAACGGTTCGCGGAGATCTTCCACAGGCACTTCGCCGCGATCCATCGGTACGCCTCCGCGAGGCTGGGCGCCGACGCCGCGGACGACGTCGCGGCGGAGACGTTTCTCGCGGCCTTCCGGCAGCGGGAGCGCTACGACCTGTCCCGTCGTGACGCGCGCGCGTGGCTGTTCGGCATCGCCACCAACCTGATCAGACGGCACCGCAGGGACGAGGTGCGCCTGTACCGCGCCCTGGAGCGAGCCAGGGACGCCTCCGTCACCGGCTCGGGCGCGTCGGCGGTGGACTCCGACGTCGACGCGCAGCGCCGCCTGGCGGGCGCCCTCGCCGTGCTGAAGGCCGGTGACCGGGAGGCGCTCCTGCTGGTCGCGTACGGCGAGCTCAGCTACGCGGAGGTGTCCGACGCCCTGGGCATTCCCCCGGGCACCGTCGGGTCTCGCCTGAACCGGGCCCGCAAGCGGATCAGGGAAGTTCTGAACATGGACGTCGCGAGCAAGGGGAGACGACACGATGGATGAGATGGACCTGCTCCGCGACCGGGCCACGGCCCAGACGGCTCCGCGGCCCGAGGCCGTCGCCTTCGCGCTCGACCGCCTTCGCGCCGCCGCCGGGGAGTCCGGACACGGCGTCGCCGGAAAGCCCGGACACGGCGCCGCCGGGAGGCTCAAGGGGGCGGCCCGGCGGTCGATCCGGCTGCCCGGCTCGCGCCGGAGGCTCGCCGCGGCGGACCCGCCGGCTGCGCCGTGGCGATGGTCCCGCCCGCTCCCGCGCCTGATGGCCGCGGTCGCCGTCGCGGCCACCGTCGTCGCGGTGGTGGTGACGACGACGGTGATCGTACGGGGGCCGGGTGAGGAGCGGCCGTCCACGCTCGCCGCCACGGGCGACCGGGAGTCGTGGCGCGAAGGGGATCCCGAGCTCGTGGTGTGGCTCTGCACGGACAACTCGCCAGAGGTCGGGTGCGGCGGCGGTGGCTTCGCCGTGGACGACGGTGGCCTGGGTGCTCCGCCGGACCCCATCCTGGGTGGCAGGGCCGCCACGGCCCGGGACAAGAAGATGATCGAGCGGACGCTCGGAGCGATGCCGCAGGTGGAGGCGATCGCCTTCGTGGACAGGCAGAAGGCTTACGCCGAGCTGCTCCGCCGGGGACAGGAGGGGGACCACCAGGAGCTGAACCAGAAGCTCGCCAAAATGCTCGATGCGGAGGACATGAAGGAGTCGTACACCCTGAAGATGAGGCCCGGCACCGACTGGAACGCGGTGATCGAGGAGGTCGAGGCGTTGGAGGGGGTGTCCGGTGTGTTGAACCGCAAGTGTCTCTCCGAGAACGCCCGGGAGATCGTTGAGCGGGACGGGACCCTGTGCGCTCCCGGTGGTTACGAGGACTGACCGGATCCGTGTCGGCGGGTGAACGCGGAGCACGCGGGGCCCGGTGACATCGCGGTGCCGGGGTGGGTCGCGGCGGGGCGGGGGGCATTGACGTTTGTTAGTTGTGACGTAAAACTAATTCAGCAAGCGGAAGCCCGAGCGCTGGAGTTCTCATGCCCTACCGTCCCCCGCTGGTCGCGCACGAGTACTTCGTCGCCGATCCGCCGGAGCTGCCCGTACGCTCGCACGGTGAGGCGGGTCCGTCGGTGCTGATCTCGGCGGAGCCGGTCGCCGCCGACGCGGCCGGGGTGATCCTGAAGGCCGTGACGTCGGCCGAGGAGACGCTCCTCGTCCAGGTGGGCGTGGCGGGCGAGGGCGTGATCCGGGTCAGGCTCGGGCAGGACGCGGACGCGCGGACCAGGTCGGCCGCCGCGATCTCCATGGTCACGCCGGGCGCGTTCGCCGGGGCGCGGGTGGAGAGCCGCGACGGGACGATCCTGCTCGACGCGGGCTCGCTCCGCGCGGAGATCACCCTGGCGCCCTGGCATCTGCGGTTCACCGACGCGAGCGGGGCGCCGCTGCTGGAGCAGGACCGGGGGCACACCGACATCAGCGGTCGGTTGCGTACGCTGCCGTTCGGCCGCTCCAGCTCGGGGGGCGCGGTGGCCGGCTACCACGAGAGCTTCGCGGCCCCCGCAGACGAGGCGTTCACCGGGTTCGGCGAGTCGTTCACCCGGCTCGACAAGCGCGGCCAGCGGCCGGTCATGTGGAACTTCGACGCGTTCGGCGCCGAGTCGCAGCGGGCGTACAAGAACGTCCCGTTCTACCTGTCCAGCAGGGGGTACGGCGTGCTGGTGGACAGCGGGACGCCGGTGGAGTTCGACGTGTGCCAGTCCACGCACAGCTGTGTGCAGATCGTGGTCCCCGACGACCTGATCGACTACTACGTGATCGCCGGGCCCACCCCCTCCGAGGTGCTCGACCGGTACGACCTGCTGACCTGCCGCCCGCTGCTCCCGCCGAAGTGGGCGTTCGGCACCTGGATCTCCTCGGGGTTCTTCGTCGACAGCCAGGAGCGGGTGATGGCGAGGGCGCGGCGGATCCGCGAGCGCGGGATCCCGTGTGACGTGCTCCACCTGGACACGTACTGGCAGACGGACGGGCACTGGTCCGACCTGCGGTGGGACGCGGAGCGCTTCCCCGACCCCGGGGGCATGCTGGCCGAGCTGGACGCGATGGGTTTCAAGGTGTGCCTGTGGATGAACCCGTACGTCTCCCATCTCAGCCCGGCCTTCCTGCCCGCCGCCGAAAGCGGATTTTTCCTGAAAAAGGCTGATGGTGAGGTCTACGTGGCCGACTGCTGGCACGGCTCCTACCCGGCCTGCGGCATCGTCGACTTCACCGATCCCGACGCGGTGGAGTGGTTCAAGGGACTGCTCCGCCCGCTGCTGGAGCAGGGCGTCCAGGTCTTCAAGACCGACTTCGCCGAGGGCGTGCCGCACGACGCGGTCGCGGCCAACGGCATGTCCGGTACCGACCTGCACAACGTCTACACGCTGCTGTTCAACGACGTCGTCTCCGAGGTGACCCGGGAGGTCGCCGGGCACGGCATGGTCTGGGCGCGCTCGTCGTTCCTGGGCGGGCAGCGGCACTCGGCGCAGTGGAGCGGCGACACCTACACCAGTTACGCCGCGATGGGCAGCACGCTGCGCGGCGGGCTGGCGCACGGCCTGTCCGGTGTCCCGTTCTGGAGCCACGACGCGGGCGGGTTCACCGGCCGTCCCACCGACGACCTGTACGTCAGGTGGACCCAGTTCGGCGCGCTCTCCCCGCTGCTGCGCCTGCACGGGACCACCAGCCGGGAGCCGTGGGAGTTTCCCGGGGTCGAGGCGGAGGCCGTCGAGGCGCTGAGGCTGCGCTACCGGCTCATGCCGTACGTCTACACGGCGGCCGTCGAGGCCGCCAGGACCGGGGCGCCGATGATGCGGGCGCTGTGCGTGGACTACCCGGACGACCCGGTGGCCTGGCAGGCGGACCTGGAGTATCTCCTCGGCCGCGACCTGCTGGTGGCGCCCATGACCTCCCCGGAGCAGGTCAGGAGGGTCTACCTGCCCGAGGGGGAGTGGGTGGACCACTGGACGGGCGAGATCCTGCCCGGCGGCCGGTACGTCACGGCGGCCACACCGCTGGACCGCGTCCCGCTGTTCGTCCGGCGCGGCGCCGTCGTTCCCGTCCTCACGGAGCCGGGAGGAACCGTCGGTGACGGGCCGTTCGGGGAGATCACCCTGGTCGCGTACGGCGCCGGTGGCGGTGGGAGTACCGGTGAGAGGCGCGCGGTCGTCTCCGACCTCGACGGGGACACCGTGATCACCGTGACCCCCGAGGGGGAGGGCCTGCGGGTGACCGTCTCGGGGCCCGCGCGGATCGCGGGCGTCGAACAGGTGGGGTCCGCCGTCCCGATCGTCATCACCACCTAGCCGCACTGGTCGCACTGGTCGCACTGGCTGACCGTCGGAGGCGACTCGTCCACGGCGATCGCGCCTGCCCATGCCGAGGTCTTCGACCCCGCGTCGACCACGGTTCTGGAGCGCACACCGGCCGGGCGAGCCACCGTGGTGACCTGCGACCGCTCCCCCGTACCGTCGCGGAGATGGCCGCCGTGGACGGCTGGGGGCGCCCACGGTGACGGCCCCTCGCGACAGTTCACGGTCACACCGGTGTCAGACTCGGCACTCCGAGACAGTTCGCGGTCACATCCGCGTCAGGTCCAGCACCCCGACTCGCGGTCACACCCGCGTCAGGTCCAGCACCCCGACTCGTGATCACACCCGCGTCAGGTCCAGCACTCCGACCGTCTCGCCGTCGCTCTTCTCGCCCGTGAGCCGGAAGCCGAGCTTCCGGTAGAAGTCCTCGGGGCCGCCCTCTCCCTGGTCCCACGTGACGTACATCCGGGTGCCGCCGCGCCGCCCGATCTCGGCGGCCACCGATTCGACGGCGAAGCGGCCGACACCGCGCCCCTGCGCGTCGGGTGTCACGTTGAGGCGCCACAGGCCGGACCGGAAGTCGGCCCCCTCGCCGTTCCAGTCGATGTCGAGGAAGGCCATGAGGAAGCCCACGGGACGGTCGCCGTCGAGGATGAGGCGCGGCCAGGCCACCTCCGGGTGGACGTAGGCCTCGGCCAGCGACTTCACCACCGGTGAGACGAAGCGCTCCTGGTCGGGGCGGACCCGTACGGAGACAGCCGCCTCGATGTTGGCGGGGGTGATGGGTGCCAGCCGGAGGTTCTGGGTCATGGGAAAACCATATTGGGCCGACCGCGTACGGCCTGTGCGGTCACGAAGCAGACTACGTACGGCCTGTGCGGTCACGGGGCAACGGCGGCTCAGGACCGCATGCGGCCCGTGCGGTCGCGGAGCAACGACGAACGCGATCTTCGGCTGGATCTCGAAGCCGAGGAAGAGTTACGACCCTCGCGAGTGAGTCGTGTGATGCCACCCGGTCCGGGGGGCTTTGCCGGGATGTGTCACAGGATTTACGAGAGAGGGAATCGGGTCCATCATCGGGCTGTTCCGAATCATGAACGCAGACAGGGTTCCAGGAGGGCACCATGACGACCACGACTCGTCCCGCCGAGGCTTCGGGGCAGTTCTCCATCGGCGGCGACCTCACCGTCAACCGCCTGGGGTACGGGACGATGCAGCTCACCGGCGAGGGCGTGTGGGGGGACCCGCGCGATCCCGAGGAGGCCGTCCGCGTCCTGCGCAGGGCCGTCGAGCTGGGCGTGAACTTCATCGACACCGCCGACTCCTACGGCCCGTTCGTCGCCGATCTGCTCATCAAGAAGGCGCTGCGCCCCTACGCCGACGACCTGGTCATCGCGACCAAGGTGGGGTTCACCCGGCAGGGCCCCGGGCTCTGGACGCCGGTCGGCCGTCCCGAGTACCTGCGCCAGCAGGTCGAGCTGAACCTGCGCCACCTCGGCGTCGAGCGGATCGACCTGCTGCAGCTGCACCGCGTCGACCAGGCCGTCCCCGTCGCCGACCAGGTCGGGGAGCTCGCGCTGATGCAGGGGGAGGGCAAGATCCGGCACATCGGCCTCAGCGAGGTCAGTGTCGAGGACGTCGAGGAGGCGGGGAAGTCCGCGACGATCGTCTCGGTGCAGAACCTCTACAATCTCGCGCACCGCGACGCCGAGCCCCTGCTGGAGTACGCCGAGGCCAACGGCATCGCCTTCATCCCGTGGTTCCCGCTCGCGACCGGCAGGCTCGCGGCGGAGGGCGGCCCGCTCGCGGCGGCGGCCAAGGAGCACGGCGCCACCCCGTCGCAGCTCGCCCTGGCCTGGCTGCTGCGCCGCTCCCCGGTGATGCTGCCCATCCCCGGCACCTCGACGGTCGCCCACCTGGAGGACAACGTCTCGGCCGCCGTCGTCCAGCTGACCGACGACGAGTTCGGCGCCCTGACCAGGGGAGCCTGAGGGGAGATACCTGTCACCCCTTGATGGCGCCGATGATGACCCCCTTGGTGAAGTGCCGCTGGACGAACGGGTAGACGAACAACACCGGGAGCAGCGCGACGACGACGATGGCCATCTGGATGGCCAAGCTCGGTGGCGGGGTCTGCCCGGCGACGGTGCCGACCCCGGTCTGCCCGGCGATCAGCGACTGCCCCTGGAGGACGTACTGCCGCAGCACCACCTGCAGCGGCCACTTGGCGTTGTCGTTGAGGTAGAGGACGGCGTTGAAGAACGAGTTCCAGTAGCCGACCGCGTAGAACATGCCGATGACGGCCGTGACGCCCTTCGACATGGGCAGCACGATCGTCCGCAGGATACGGAACTCGCTCGCGCCGTCGATGCGGGCGCTGTCGGTCACCTCCTCGGGGATGTTCATGAAGAACGCCCGCATCACCACCAGGTTGAACGCGGTGACCGCGCCGGGCAGGATCAGCGACCAGTACGTGTCGATCAGTCCCAGCGAGCTGACCAGCAGGTAGTTGGGGATCAGTCCCGGCCCGAACAGGAAGGTCAGCAGGATCAGGAACAGCATCGGCCGGTGCAGCAGCGAGCCGGGCCGCGACAGGCCGTAGGCGGCGAGCACGGTGACGGTCAGGCTGATCGCGGTGCCGACGAGGGTGACGCCGAGGCTGACCGCGACCGACCGGGTCACCACGCCGCCGGAGAACAGCTCCTCGTACGCGGCCAGGGACAGCCCGCCCGGTACGGTGACCAGGCCACCGGCCTCCGTCACCGTCTCCTGGGTGGACAGGCTGGTCAGCACGACCATGTAGATCGGGAAGAGCACGCACGCGACGATGAGTGCCAGGACGAGCCCCTTGAGGAGCCCTCCGGCGCGGCTGGGCCGCTCGGCCCAGGGGGGAAGAGTCGTCATGATCGTTTGTAGATTCCCTGCTCGCCGAATCGGTGGGCGACCTTGTTGGCCACCAGGATCAGTACCAGCCCCACCAGGCCCTTCACCAGACCGGCCGCCGCGCCGTAGCTCCACTCGCCGGTCAGCAGCGTGCGCCAGTACACGAACGTGTCCAGCACCTCGGCGGCGTCCCTGCCGACCGCGTCGCGCTGCAGGAAGAACTGCTCGAAGCCGACGTTCAGCGCCTCGCCGAGGCGCAGGATCAGCAGCAGCACGATGACCGGGCGCAGGCCGGGCAGGGTGATGTGCCACAGCCGCCGCCAGCGGCTCGCGCCGTCGACGGCGGCGGCCTCGTAGAGATTCTGGTTGATCGCCGCCAGCGCGGCCAGGAAGATGATCGTTCCCCAGCCGGCGTCCTTCCAGACCGTCTCCGCCGTCACCAGCGCGATGAACGTATCCGGATTTGTCATGATGTCGATGCCGTCGTACCCGCGGTCCCGCAGCATCTGCGAGATCACGCCCGCGCCCCCGAACATCTGCTGGAACAGCGTGACCACCAGCACCCACGAGAAGAAGTGCGGCATGTAGACGATGCCCTGGACGAACAGCCGCAGCCGGGGCCGCACCACGCTGTCCAGGAGCACGGCCAGCAGGATCGGCACGGGAAAGTAGAAGACGAGCTGGAACGTGGTGATCGTCAGGGTGTTGATCGTCGCGTCCCAGAAGCTCGCGTCGAACATCAGCCAGTGGAAGTTGGCGAGTCCCACCCACGGGCTGTCCCCGACGCCCACGTACGGCGAGTAGTCCTGGAACGCGATCACGTTGCCGAGCAGCGGGACGTAGTGGAACAGGACCAGCAGCCCGACCGCGGGAAGGGCCATGAGGAGCAGCTGCCAGTCACGTTTCAGGCGCGCGCCGAAGGGTCGCGGGCGCGCCCGGCTTGTCCTCGGACCCCTTTTACGGACATCCTTGGAGGTGCCGGCGCCGGCGGGTGAGGTCAGGTCACCCGCCGGCCCGGTCTTTCCATGATCCCCGGGCGAGACCGGGCCGCTCCTCGCGGTAGCCGGAGGGCTTTCCGAGCCTGATCCGGACGGGCTTTCCGTACGCTCCCCGGACGGGCTTTCCGTACGCTCCCCGGGCGGAGGCGAAGGGCTTTCCGTACGCTCCCCGGGCGAGGCCGAGGCGCTTTCCGCACCGGCCGAGGGATTTTCCGTACCGGCTCCGGGTTGGGCCGGGTCGCCGTCGGGCTCGGTTCCGGCGGGATTCCTAAGCACGGCCGTTGTCCCGCAGGACCTTCATGTAGAAGTCGCGGGCCTCGTCCCCGCCGTCCCGCCGCCACTCCGTGACGATCTGCCCGGCGTCGCTCACCGGCCGCCGTCCGCGCATGATGTCGGTGAACTTGTCCTCGGTGGGGACCTGCAGCCCGGAGTACTTCGACGGCCGCTGGATCCTGATCCCGTCGAACGGGCCCTTCTCCAGGTACGGGAAGCTCGCGTTCTGCCACTCCACGTTGGCCCTGACCGCGTCGGCCCAGGGCCAGTCCACGTACAGCGGGCGCCCGCCCAGGAAGCCGTAGGTGTAGGCGACCTCCTTGCGGCCGAGGTCGTTCACCTGCGGGACGTTGTCCTCGCCCCGGGTGAAGTGCTTGCCCTCCACCCCGTAGTTGGAGAGTTCGTACTCCTTGGTCCCGTACGGTGCCGCGGACCAGTTGAGGATGGAGAGGATCTCCTCCACCCTCTCCTTCGGCAGGCCCTTTTTGACGAAGGTGAAGATGCCCGCCGCGGTGCCGTGGTACATCAGCGGCGTGCCGCCGTCGTGGGCGAAGACCGGGAAGGCGCCCAGGGCGAAATCGGGGTTCTTGCCTCGGTGCTGCTGCAGGAGCTCCTTCCAGCCGCCCAGCCCGTCGCGGTAGACCAGGATCTGCCCGGCGCCGATCAGCTCCTTCTCGTTGGCGCCCTTGCTGCTCGCGACGTTCGGGTGGACCAGCCCCTCCGCGAAGACCTTCCGCATGAACTCCAGCATCGGCTCGAACTCGGGGGTCTCGTACTTGTGGAGGAGTTTGCCGCCCTCGTACCGCCAGTCCTGCGGGACGCGGAAGGTCGGCCACATCATCTCGTGGATGCTGCCGAACGCCCAGCGCTTGGCCTTGGCGTCGGTGATCTCCCTGCCGAGCTCGAACAGCTCGTCGGCGGTCTTGGGGGCGGCGTTCCAGCCGTTCTTCTCGAACAGGTCCTTGCGGTAGAGCAGCGCGAAGGGGTACGGCTCGGTCGGGAACGGCACCGCCATGAGCTTGTCGTTCCAGACCGACCACTGCCACGCGGCCGTCGGCAGGCCGGCCAGCAGCGGGTAGGGCTTGACCCTGTCACCCTGGAGGTAGGGGGTGAGGTCCTCGAAGGCCCTGTCGACGGCGGTGTTGAAGTCCGCCATCTTGTCGATCTCCCAGCTCGGGATGACCATGATCTCCGGGATGTCCCCGGCCGCGAGCCTGGCGATGGCCTTGTCGCCGTAGACGTTGCCGTCGGTGATCTGGAACTCCACGGTGGCGCCGATGTCGGCGTTGACGGCCTGGAAGTAGGAGTTGTCCGCCAGGCCGGGCGGCGGCGGGCCCCACAGCGGGGTCATGGCCCTGTAGGTGCCGCCCCTGCCCGCCTTCCGGGAGAGCGCGGCGGTGGGGGCGGCCGGGTAGGAGGTGAAGCCGCCGCTGACGTCGGGAACCCCCGGCAGCGTGGAGGTCGTGCCGGGGATATCGGGCTTGATACCGGGGAAGGCGGTGTAGGTGGGGGTGAGGGACGTCAGCTTGTCCGCCGCGGCGGCCGTGGCACCTCCGCCGCCGGGCCGGGGGCCGGTCGGCGCGGAGCACGCGCCCAGCAGGCCGCCGCCCGCGGTCATCGCGGCGCTCAGTCCCACCAGCCCGAGGAATCCACGGCGGCTGGTCATCGCGCCCGGGGGAAGATCGTTCACGGGGCGCTCCCTTCGTTGGTTCGAGACGGATCCGGGGTGTCGGGGAGGATGGCTCCGGGGTAGAATTAGTTAGTCTTCCGACCAAACAAATTAGTCGAGGGTGGCCGCCGCCACAAGGGACCGCCGATCGCGGGCCGACGGTGGGCGGTCACGGATTGGTGAACGATGGGGCATGATGGGGCCAGCCTGGCCGAGCGGGAGCGGGACTCACCTTGATCACATCTACGACTGACCCGCGGCCGGCCGACTTCGCCGATGTGCGGGCCACCAACCTCGCCGTCGTGCTGAGGTTCGTCCGCGAGCACGCGCCGTGCTCGCGGGCCGACATCGCGGCGTCCACCGGTCTCAACAAGGCGACCGTGTCGAGCCTGGTCGCCGATCTGATCGACCGCCGCCTGGTCAGGGAGACCGGCCTGACGGAGAACCGCGTCGGCCGCCCCGCCACGATGCTCGTGCTCGACGGCTCGCCGTACGCGGCGATCGGCATCGAGGTGAACGTCGACTACGTCACCGCGGTCGCGGTGGACCTGTCGGGGGAGAAGCTGCTGTCCTGGCGCAGGTCCTTCCCCGGCGCGGCCGGTACGGCGGGCCAGGCCATGGCCACCGTCGCGGGAATCGTCCGCCGGGTGGTGACCCGGATGGCCAAGGAGGAACGCCAGGTCCTGGGGCTGACCGTGGGCGTGCCGGGACTGATCGGCACCGACGGCACCGTGCGCATCGCGCCCAACCTCGGCTGGCGCGACGCCGACCTCTGCGGCGACCTCACCAAGGCCCTGCGCGACCCGGGCTTCCCCGTCCAGGTCGACAACGACGCCAACCTGGCGGCCCTGGCCGAGTACCGCTTCGGCCCGCACGCGGGGACGGCCAACCTGGTCTACCTCACCGGCGAGATCGGCGTCGGGGCCGGGGTCATCCTCGACGGGCGGCTGCGCCGGGGAGGCCAGGGGTACGGCGGCGAGATCGGCCACATCCAGCTCGACCCCTTCGGCGCCGAGTGCCGCTGCGGGCGCCTGGGCTGCCTGGAGGCCGTCGCCGGGATCGGCGCCGTGCTGGAGCACGCCGCGATCTCGCCCGCCGAGGTCGAGGCCGAGCTCGACGAGGTGGTACGGCTGGCCCGCGCGGGCGACGCGCGCACACTCGCCCTCCTGAGTTCTGTGGGCCACAACCTCGGCAAGGGCGTGGCCCTGATGACCAACCTGCTCAACCCCGAGGTGGTCATCCTGGGCGGCTACTACGTCCCGCTCGCGCCGTGGCTGCTGCCCTCGGTGGAGGCCGAGACCCGGGGGCGCACGATCGCGCCGGACACCGGGGGCTGCCGGATCGTGGCCTCCACCCTCGGGTACGGGGCCGCCGCGCTGGGAGGCGCCGCCCGGGTGCTCGACTCCGTGGACTCCGGCCGCCTGCCGAGGGTCTCGTGATCCGTGTCGCGGTCTCGCGCTGAACGGTGCTGCCGCGGTGAACGGTCCCCGTCGCGGGTCTTCTGGTCCGTGTCGAGGTGGACGTGGTTCGTGTGTTCTCGCGCTGAACGGTCCGCGCTGAACGATCCGTGTCGCGGTGATGTCCCGGTGGATTCAGGATGTTTTCAGGGAATTTCCCGACCCGGATCCGGAGGGATTCGGGTCGCTCGCAGGTCGTCTTCCGATCCGGGCCCCGGGGGATTCGGGTCGTTTGTCGCGTACCTCTTGACCTTGACCGTACGGGAGTGCACCCTTCAGGGAAGCTCCGCTCGAAACACGCGCGTAACGAACACCGGGGCGCGCGGGTGGCGACCGGAGTTTTCCCGGATCGACTATCGAAGCGCTTCGACTGAGGCGTTCCCCCACGTCGGAGAGTCGAAGCGCTTCGACGCCCCCCAAGGGATGGTCCCCGATGAACGAACCGTTCCGTGACCCGGAACTCCCCCTCGCGCGAAGGATCGCGGACCTGCGGGACCGGCTGACCCTGGAGGAGAAGATCGGGCTGCTGCACCAGTACCAGCCGCCGGTGGAGCGTCTCGGGCTCGGCCCGTTCCGTACCGGCACCGAGGCGTTGCACGGTCTCGCCTGGCTCGGTCCGGCGACGGTGTTCCCGCAGGCGATCGGGCTGGCCAGCACCTGGGACCCCGACCTCGTCCGGCGGGTCGGCGAGGCCACCGGCGACGAGGTCCTGGCCTTCCACCACAAGGATCCGGCGGGGGCGGGGCTCAACGTCTGGGCCCCGGTGGTCAACCCGTTGCGCGATCCCCGCTGGGGCCGCAACGAGGAGGGCTACTCCGAGGACCCGTGGCTGACCGGTGTCATGGCGACGGCGTACGCCTCCGGCCTTCGTGGGAGCGATCCCATAGTGCTGAGGACCGCGCCCACCCTCAAGCACTTCCTCGGCTACAACAACGAGACCGACCGTTGCGTCACCTCCAGCGACCTGCCGCCCCGGGTGCTGCGCGAGTACGAGCTCCCGGCCTACCGGCCCGCCCTGGAGAGCGGTGCCGCGGTCGCCGTGATGCCCTCCTACAACCTGGTCAACGGCCGCCCGGCCCACCTCAGCCCGCTCATCGGCGAGGTGCTGCGGGCCTGGGCGCCCGACGACCTCCTCGTGGTCAGCGACGCGTACGCGCCCGCCAACCTCACCGGCCCGCAGGGCTACCACGACGACCTGCCCGAGGCGTACGCCCACGCGATCAGGGCCGGGCTCGACAGCTTCACCCAGGACGACGACCGGCCGGGGGCCACCCTCGGCCACATCCGCGCCGCGCTGGAGCGCGGCCTGCTCACCGAGGCGGACGTCGACACCGCCGTACGGCACACGCTGTCCATCCGCTTCCGGCTGGGTGAGTTCGACCCCGCCACCCCGTACGACGACATCACCGAGGCGGTCGTCAACTGCCCGGAGCACCAGGGCCTGGCCCGCGAGGCCGCCCGGCGCTCGATCGTGCTGCTGCGCAACGACGGCGTCCTGCCGCTGGACTCCTCGGTGCGCAGGATCGCGGTCATCGGCCAGCTCGGCGACACGCTCATGGAGGACTGGTACTCCGGGACCCTCCCGTACGCCGTCACCGCCCGCGCCGGGCTCGCCGAGCGGTGCGAGACCGTCTTCTGCGAGGCCGTGGACCGGATCACCCTCTCGGTGGAGGGCGTGGAGGGCCGCATCGCCGCCGTCGTCGCCGACCCCGACGGCGGCCCGCTCGGGATCGGCGACGCGCCCGGCCCGTCCGGCCTGTTCGACCTCTTCGACTGGGGCGGCGGCTGCTACGCCCTGCGGGCCGTGGTGAGCGGGCGCCACCTGTCCGTCGGCGACGACGGGGTGCTGGTCAACGACCAGCCGGGTCCCAACGGCTGGAAGGTGCGCCAGACCTTCCGTACCGAGGACCGTCCCCGCGGCACGCTCGCGCTCCGGCACATCTCCACCGGCCGCTACCTCGCCCTGGACGGCGAGGTCTTCCGCCTGGCCGACGACGCCGACGCCGCCGCCTGGCTCACCGTGGAGCGGGTGGTGAGCGGCGCCGAGGCCGCGGCCACGCTCGCCGCGACCGCGGACGTGGCCGTGGTGGTCGTCGGCGACCACCCGCTGGTCAACGGCAGGGAGACCGAGGACCGCCTGGACCTCGCGCTGCCCGCCGCGCAGCAGGCCGTCGTCAGGGCGGTACGCGAGGCCAACCCGAGAACCGTCATGGTGATCAGCAGCGGCTACCCGGTGACCTGGGACGGCGACGACCCGCCCGCGGTGCTGTGGTCCTCGCACGGGGGCCAGGAGTACGGCCACGCGCTGGCCGAGGTGCTGTTCGGCGACGCCGACCCCGAGGGACGGCTCACCCAGACCTGGTACCGCTCGGCGTGCGAGCTGCCCGACCTGCTCGACTACGACATCATCGCCACGGACGCGACCTACCAGTACTTCAGGGGAACCCCGCTCTACCCCTTCGGCCACGGCCTGAGCTACACCACCTTCGACTACGCGGAACCGGCCGTCTCGGTGGAGGACGGCAGGCTCACCGCCTCGGTCACCGTCACCAACACGGGCTCCCGCGAGGGAGTGGAGGTCGTCCAGCTCTACACCCGTCAGCGGCGCTCCCGGGTCAAGCAGGCGTTGCGCCGCCTGCGCGGCTTCGTCAAGGTGCGCCTCGCCCCCGGTGAGAGCACCCGGGTCGACTGGAGCCTCGACATCGCGGACCTGGCCTTCTGGGACGTCACCCGGGGCCGGTTCGCCGTCGAGGACGCCCCCCACAAGGCCATGATCGGCAGCTCCTCGCGGGACATCCGGCTGTGCGTCCCCTTCCACGTCGACGGCGAGCGGATCCCGCCGCGCGACGCCTTCGCGGGCCCGATCGCCGCCGTGGACCACGACGAGTACGACTCGGTGGCGTTCGTGGACGCGGCCCGGGTCTCCGGCGACGCCGTACGGTCCACCGCCGAGGGCGCGTGGATCGTGTTCCGCGCGGTCGACCTGGGGGAGGGGGCCGCGTCCTGTTCCGTCGCCGCCACCAGCGCCGAGGGTGGCGTGATCACCCTGCGCCTGGACGACCCCCTCTACGGGCCCGTCGCCGGGGACCTCCCCGTCCCCCGCGCGGGCCGCCACGACCTCACCGAGGTGCGTACCGGGCTTGCGGAGGCGAGGGGAGTCCACGATCTTTATGTGGTGTTCGAGAATGCGGGGATCACCGTCGCCTCCCTGAGCTTCGGCGCGGTCGCGTGACAGGCCGGGCGGTGACCATCACCGAGGTCGCCAGGCACGCCGGGGTGGCGGTGAGCACGGTGTCGTACGTGCTCAGCGGGAAGCGCGCGATCTCGGCCGACACCCGGCGCCGGGTGCTCGACAGCGTGCGGGTCCTGGGATACCACCCCAACGCCGGGGCGAGGGCCCTGGCCAGCAAACGCGCCAACGTCATCGCGCTGGTGCTGCCCCTGCGGGCGGGGATGCACGTCCCGGTGCTGATGCAGTTCGCCACCTCGGTGGTCACCGCCGCCCGGCGGTACGACCACGACGTGCTGCTGCTCACCGCGGACGAGGGCTCCGACGGGCTCCGCAGGGCGGCGGCGAGCGCGCTGGTCGACGGGCTGGTCGTGATGGACGTGGAGCTTCACGACAGCCGGGTACCGCTGCTCAGGGATCTCGCCGAACCCAGCGTGCTGATCGGCTTCCCAGCGGACACGGCCGGTCTGACCTGCGTCGACCTCGACTTCGCGCGGGCGGGCGTGCTCTGCGTGGAGCACCTGGCCGAACGCGGGCACCGAGAGGTCGCGCTGCTCGGCGCCCCCTCGGTCGTCTACGACCGGGGTACCGGCTTCGCCCGCCGCACCCGGGAGGGCTTCGCCTCGGCCGTGGCCGAGACCGGCCTGACCGGGGTGGCCCTGCCGTGCGAGGAGAACTTCGACCTGGTCTCCGCCGCGATCGCCGGGCTCCTCGACACCAGGCCGGGTCTGTCCGGGCTGGTCGTGCACAACGAGGCCGCCGTCGGCCACGTGCTGGGGGCGCTGCGCCAGTACGGCAGGCGGGTGCCCGGTGACGTCGCCGTGGTGGCGATCTGCCCCGACGACATCGCGGAACGCTCCAGCCCGCCGCTCACCTCGGTGCTCATCCCGGCCGAGGAGGTGGGCCGCCAGGCGGTCCGGCTGCTCATGGAGAAACTCGAAGGCCGCGCCGTCCCCGACGGTACCCTGCTCCAGCCGAGACTCACCGTCCGCGACAGCACCTGAGGCTTTCACGGACGTGGTCTTGTAGCGGATTTCCATGACTTTCCGAAGGGGTTTCCCGGCGGGCTCCGTGGTCCCCGTGCTCCCCGTGGTTCTGCGGCCCCGTGGCCCCGTGGCTCCCGACCGGCTTTCGTCCGGACTCCGTAACCGGGCTTTTGTAGCTCGGCTTCCGTGACCCGGCTTCTGTAACCAAGCTTCCGTGACCGGGCTTTCGTGACCGGGCTTTCGTAAAGGCGACGGGCGCGCCCCCCGGAAGGGAAGCGCGCCCGTCGTCGTGCCGTTCGTTCGATCTGTCCGGCTGTCTCGCCGATCGTTCCGCCGGGGGACGACTACCAGTCGCCGCCGCCGAAGTCACCGCCGCCGAAGTCGCCCCCGCCACCGAAGTCACCCCAGCCTCCGCCGCCGAAGTCGCCCCCGCCGCCGAAGTCGGTGCCGCTCTCGGCGCCGCCGCCGTAACCGCCGTAGCCGAAGCCACCGCTCATCATGCTGCCCATCATCGTGCCGACCAGCATGCCGGTCATGACGTCGCCGAAGCCGCCGTAGTAGCCGTAGGCGTAGGGCTGGTAGGCCGGTCCCGCGTCGTAGTACGGGCGGCGCTGGCCGTTGACCATGACCTCGCGCGTCTGCGGCTCGAAGCCACGCTCGACGGCCTCGGCGTCGGCCGCGCAGGCGGGCACGTCGCGCAGCGCGCCGCCGGGCGGGGCCCAGCGCACGTCACGGGCGGAGGGGCCGTGCTGCGGGTTGAAGAAGCACGGGGAGCGCCGCTCGGGCAGCGGCTGGTGGTTGACGCGCGCCTTCACGCAGGCGAGGGCGTAGCGGCCCTCCTCCAGCGCGGTGGTCACGCCGCGGAGCTCGTCGGGGCGCTTGACCGCCGCGAGCTCCACCTTGGCCCGCTCGTAGGAGTCGAGGGCGCGCTGCCAGTCCTGCTGGTGGTCGGCGCCGTCGTTGAGCAGTTTGACGTCGGTGTCGAGGTCGGTGATCTCCTCGCCGAACTTGGTGACGTCCTCGTCCACGGTCTGCTTGACCGCGGCCAGCTCGGCGGCCTCGCGCTCCTGGCGCTGCTTCTTCTTCTTGCGGGAGTACAGGAAGATGCCGGCGCCACCGGCCAGGGCCAGCACCAGGATGCCGACCAGGATGCCCCCGCTGGAGCCGCCGGAGGAACCGGAGGAGCCGGACGGGGCACCGGCGCCGACGGCCGCTTCGTCGGCCAGCTTGACGAAGTTGATCACGTTGTCGGTCGGGCTGCCGGTGGTCTTGGCCCGCCCGAGCAGCTCGTCGACGTCGACGCCCCTGATGTTGGTGACGCCGAACGGGGTCTTGCCACTCATCACCAGGACGGTGGACTTGGACCCGACGCCCTTGAGGATCGAGCTCAGCAGGGTCCTCGCCTGGGACTGGCTGCTGATCGAGCCCTCGGGCAGCATCGCCACGTAGACGGAGGAAGTCTGGTCGGCCGCGCCGCGCATGGCGTCGACGGCGTTGGGGGGCAGCCCCGCCGCGGGATCAACGTAGAAGTTGTCCCCGTCCTTCAGATCCGAGACGATCGCACTGGGGTCTGGCGCCGCGGCGTGGGCCGCCGGGGCGATCATGAACATGGCCAGTAGCCCGGCGAACAATGCCATGATCGTGGCACCGAAACGACCTGGCGCGGCTTTTGTGGTGGTCACGGCAGAAAGCCTCCTTCGTCCTGAAGACGAATGAGTGGACGGCAGAGTTCCCTACCCCTCGACCGTATCCCCTCACGGCCCGCGTCAGGCGCCTCTCGGGCACCCGGTATCTGATCGTCGTCGCGACCGGTGCCGGGCACCCCCCCGGCAACCGGTGCCCGATCGTCGTGCCTGCCTCACCCGTACGGAGATCGCGACCGTTTCCGGTCGTCCTGTCGGCTTCGTCCGTACGGAGATCGTGAACGTTTCCGGTCGTCTTGCCTGCCCTGCCCGCGCGAAGATCCGGGGTCTCCGGTCGTCCTGTCGGCTTCGCTCGTACGAAGATCGCGCACGTCCCCCGGCCGAGGCGGTGTGTCAGCGCCTCAGGTGTCCTTGATCTCGCAGATCGTGGCGCCCGGGGTGATGGTCTGGCCGACCGACGCCGCCAGCCCCGTGACGGTACCCGCCTTGTGGGCGGCGAGCGGCTGCTCCATCTTCATCGCCTCCAGCACGACGATCGTGTCACCGGCCGCGACGGTGTCGCCATCGGTGGCGACGATCTTGACGATCGTGCCCTGCATCGGGCTGATCAGGGAGTCGCCGCTCGCGGCCTTCCTGGACACCCCGCCGCCGCCCCGGCGCGGCGCCTTCGAGGCCGCGCGGCCCGCGCCCCCGCCCCCGGAGGCGGCGAACCCCGCGGGGAGCACCACCTCCAGCCGCTTGCCGCCCACCTCGACGGTGATCCGCTCCCGCTCGCCCGGCTCCCCGGCCGCGCCCCGCTCTCCCTCGTACGGCGGGATCGTGTTGTCGAACTCGGTCTCGATCCACCGGGTGTGCACCGAGAACGGCTCGCCGGTGAACGCGGGATCGGTCACCACGGCCCGGTGGAAGGGCAGCACGGTCGGCATGCCGTCGATCTCGAACTCGGCCAGGGCCCTGCGCGAGCGCTCCAGGGCCTGCGTCCGGGTGGCCCCGGTCACGATCAGCTTGGCGACCAGCGAGTCGAAGGACTGCGGGACGGTCATGCCCGCCTCGTACCCGGCGTCCAGGCGCACCCCGGGCCCGGAGGGGGCGCTCATGCGCGTGATCGTGCCGGGGGCGGGCAGGAAGCCGCGCCCGGCGTCCTCGGCGTTGATCCGGAACTCGATCGAGTGGCCGCGCGGCACCGGGTCGCCGTAGCCGAGCTCCTCGCCGTCGGCGACGCGGAACATCTCCCGTACGAGATCGATGCCCGCGACCTCCTCGGTCACCGGGTGCTCGACCTGCAGGCGGGTGTTCACCTCCAGGAAGGAGATCGTGCCGTCCTGGCCCACCAGGAACTCGCACGTACCGGCGCCGACGTAGCCCGCCTCGCGCAGGATCGCCTTGGAGCTCGTGTGGAGCAGATCGAGCTGCTCGGGCGACAGGAACGGGGCCGGGGCCTCCTCGACCAGCTTCTGATGGCGGCGCTGCAGCGAGCAGTCGCGGGTGGACACCACGACCACGGCGCCGTGGGCGTCGGCCAGGCACTGGGTCTCCACGTGCCGGGGCCGGTCCAGGTAACGTTCGACGAAGCACTCGCCCCTGCCGAACGCGGCGACGGCCTCGCGGACCGCGCTGTCGTACAGCTCGGGGATCTCCTCCAGGGTGCGGGCGACCTTCAGCCCGCGCCCGCCGCCGCCGTACGCGGCCTTGATCGCGATCGGCAGGCCGTGCTCGGTGGCGAAGGCGACGACCTCCTCGCTCCCGGAGACCGGATCCCTGGTGCCCGCCACCAGCGGCGCGCCGACCTTCTGGGCGATGTGGCGGGCCTGCACCTTGTCGCCGAGCGCGGTGATCGCGGCCGGTGGCGGGCCGATCCAGGTCAGTCCCGCGTCGATCACGGCCTGGGCGAAACCGGCGTTCTCGGCCAGGAAACCGTAGCCGGGGTGCACGGCGTCGGCCCCGGCCTCGGCGGCGACGCCCAGCAGCTTGTCGACGTCGAGGTAGGTCTCCGCGGGGGTCTCGCCGCCGAGCGCGCGGGCCTCGTCCGCGACCCGGACGTGGAGCGCGTCCAGATCCTGGTCGGCGTAGACGGCGACGCTGGCCAGCCCGGCGTCCCTGCAGGCGCGGGCGATCCGCACCGCGATCTCACCACGGTTGGCGATCAGGACCTTGTGCACCGACGTCGTTCCCTTCAGTACGTGCCACCACGTGCGGGCGGAGGACTGGCGTGGCCTTCAACGGAGTGTAAGCGTCTCCTGATCGCGAGGGGGTGGTGGGTCCTGGTCCCGGCGACGTCGGGGGAATCTCGCCCGGCCCTTCCCACAGGCCCCGTTCTTCCCCGCTGTCCCACGTACCCGCTATAGCTTCCTGAATTACGAAAAATCAAGATAATGAGAAACGTTTAGCCTCTCGGCGGCTGAGGGAAGGTCCATAGCCGCTCGGCATAACCCCGATGCCCCCGTGATCCTTACGCCTATCGTGATTTCGTTTGGCGACTCCCCCCGACACCGATCCGAAGGAGACTGGCATGAGCCAGAACTTGCTCGGCGGCAATCCCGCGGAAATGCAGCAGATGGCCACCCAGTTCACCCAGCAGGCCGACCAGGTCAGGGCCACCGTGGCCGCCCTCGACCGGGAGGCCGCGAAGGTCGGCACCGCCTGGACGGGGCCCGGTGCCCAGCGTTTCAGCGAGGCCTGGCAGAACTACCGCGCCGCCTTCCAGCGCATGTCCGAGGAGCTCTCTGAGGCTTCCCGGGTCATCAACACCTACCGCGGCAATATCGAGTCCGCCACACGATAGGGAAACGGTCCGCCGAAATGCCCCGGTCCTTAAGGACCGGGGCATTTCTCATCGACGGCGAAGGACCCGGCACCCCCTCACGTGACAGCGAAGGACCCGGCGACCTCTCAGGTGACGGCGAAGGACTCGGCGCCCCTCGCGTGACGGCGAAGGACCCGGCGACCTCTCAGGTGACGGCGGCCTGGACGGGCGTCACCGATCCCAGGGTCACCAGCAGGCCGCGGCCGGGCGGGCCGCCGACCGCGCCACGGGGCAGGCGGACGGTGAACAGGTCGCCGTCGGCGGGGCTCTGGACCGACAGCAGCAGGCCCGTACGGCCCTTGCGGGCCTCGGCCGCGAAGCCCCGGTAGGCGGTGGTCAGGTCGCCGGTGGTGCCGCCGACGATGATGCCGTGCTCGCCGTCCCTGCCGCTCCGCAGCACCTGTTCCAGCGCGGTGCCCAGGGGGGAGTCGGGGGAGATCAGCTCGGCGTCGTCGACGATCACGACGTAGCGGTCCTGTCCCGCGACGGCCTCGTGCAGGTCGCCGCCCGCGTCCAGCACGGCCAGCACGCCCGGGGTGTCCACCAGCGTGCACAGCGGGCTGCGCCGGGGGGTCACGAGGACCGTGGGGGTGCCGTGGGAGAGCAGCGAGTGGGTCGCGGTCAGCAGCGCCGTGGACCTGCCCGACCTGGGCGGGCCCGCGACGACCGCCGCGGGGCCGTGGGCGAGCAGGTCGACGCCGAGCGGTGCCAGCGAGTCGCCCCCGGCGCCGAGCAGCGCCCACAGCGGTGACGGGGGCCGGAAGGAGGGCACCAGGTCCAGGACCTGCGCCGCGGTGACGCGCATCGGCAGCGCGTCCACCCGCAGCGGCGGGTCGGCGGCGATCTCCGGCGCCGAGCGGGCCAGCGCCTGGAGCGCGGCGACCTGCGCGGGTCCCGAGGGGTCGTCGCAGAGCAGCGCGATCTGGCTCTCGGTCGTGCCGTGCTCGCCGGTCGACAGCGCGCGGCCCGGCGCGAGGGTGGCGGGCAGGTCCTTGACGGGCAGCCCGGCCAGGCCGTAGTCGGAGGGGTCGGCGAGCCGCAGGATCAGCCGGTCGTCGAAGACCGTGGAGATCTGCCCGATCAGCGCCGACCTGTCGCCGGTCACCACGGCCCGCAGCCCCACCGCGGGCCCCTCGCGCAGCAGCTGCATCAACGACTCGATCAGCCGCCCGTAGTCGTACGCCTCGAACGCGGCGACGAACCCCTCCCACCGGTCGAGCATCAGGACCAGCCACGGCAGCCTCGGCCCGTCGGTGGCGGCGCGCAGCTCGGCCAGCGAGGCGTACCCGGCCTCGGCGAGGAGCTGCTGGCGCCGCCCCACCTCCGCGCGGAGCCTGGCCAGCAGCCGCTCCACCCGGTCGAGCTGGTCGCGGGTCACCACCGCCCCGCAGTGCGGCATCGCCATCAGGGGCAGCAGTGACCCCGAGCCGCAGTCGATCGCGTGTACGTGCACGTCGTCGGGGGAGGCCCCGGCGGCGATCGCCCCCGCCAGCGTGCGCAGCGCGGTGGACCGCCCGCTGCGCGAGGCGCCCGCGACGAGCAGGTGCCCCCCGTGGGCGAGGTCGAGCACCAGCGCCCGCCGGTCCTGCGCCCAGGGCAGGTCGGTGATCCCGAACGCCAGCGGCGGCACCTCCTCGACCCCCGCCCGGTACGGCGGCCCGCCGGGCGCGTCACCGGGCAGCACGGGCGGCACCGGGAGGACGGGGACGGTCACGAGGTCGGGAAGCGGTTCGAGCCAGGGACTCGGCTGCTCGGCGACCCCGTCGAGGCGGGCCGCCTCGATCAGGGCGTCGGCGAGCACGGACAGGTCGGTGACGTGGCCGCTCTCGGCCCCGGCGTGGACCGCCCTGGGGTGCCCCAGGGCCTGCCAGCCGACCTCGGTCACCCGTACCCTCACCTCGCCGCCCGAGGCGCCGGGGCTCCGGCCGCCGATCCGCGCGGTCTGCACGGCCGTCGCCGCCCCCGCGCCCGACTTCACGTAGCACCGGCCGGGAGCGGACTTGGGGATGTACGAGGCGTCGGGACGGCCGATGACGTCGGCCGACTCCGACGCCTCGGTGACCCGCAGGGCGATCCGCAGGGAGGTGTTGGCCTGGATGTCGGCGGTCACCACGCCGCCGGGCCGCTGGGTGGCGAGGATGAGGTGGATGCCGAGCGAGCGTCCCCGCCTGGCGATGTCGACGAGCCCGGTCATGAAGTCGGGCAGCTCGCTGACCATGGCCGCGAACTCGTCGATGACCAGCACCAGCCGGGGCAGCGGGGCCGGGGGCTCCAGGGACGAGGCGGCGCGCCCGCGCAGCGGCCTGACCTGCGTGCCGCCTCCGGCGACGAGTAGGTCGCGGGAGGCGCGGGCCGTGCGGGCGTCGCGCAGCTCGTGGTAGTCCTCGATGTCCTTCGCCCCCGCGGCCAGCAGCAGGCGCTCGCGGCGGCGGATCTCCGCGGCCAGCGAGGCCAGGGCCCGCTGGGTCAGGTGGCCGTCGAGGTCGCTGACCATGCCGACGGTGTGCGGCAGCCGCACGCACTCCTTGAACGCGGCGCCGCCCTTGTAGTCGATGAGCACGAACGTCATCTCGTCCGGCCGGTTGGCCACCGCCAGCGAGCAGATCAGGGTCTGCAGCAGCTCCGACTTGCCCGCGCCGGTGGTGCCCGCGATGAGCGCGTGCGGCCCGTCCCTGCGCAGGTCGATGGAGAACGGCCCCTCGGGACCCGCCCCGACCACGGCCTCGGTCGCCCGGCCCCAGCGCTCGGCCAGGGCCGCGCCGGAGACCGAGGGCAGCTCCAGCAGGTCCAGCAGCCGCGCGGAGTCGGGAAGGGCGAGCCCGGCGTCGTCGCGGCTGACGTCGCGGATCGGGGCCAGCGAGCGGGCCAGCCTGTCGCACCAGGCGGAGGTCACCTGGTCGGCCAGGATCTCCCCGAGGTCGTCCAGGCCGCCGCCGCGCAGCCGTACCGTGCCGTCGGCCTCCACGGCGGCGACGGTCGCGCACTCCTCGGGCAGCAGCCGCTGGTCGCCGTCGACGGCCAGGGTGTAGACGCCCGCCCTGGGGCCCTGGCGCAGCACCTGGGGCATGCCCGGCAGGGCGCGCAGCACCTGCGCGCCGTCGAGCACGACCAGCACGTCGTAGGGGCGCTCGTCGTAGACGGGGGCGGCGTACGGTTGCTCGGCCCCACCCGTGCCCGAGGCTCCGCCCAGGTCGCCCCAGCCGGACGGGACGCGGCCCAGCTTGGCCGAGGGGCCCGCGGCGTCGTCGCCGAGGCGCTCGTCGATCAGCGCGGCCAGCTCGCTCACCCGGCGGGCCGCGGCCTCCGGGTCGGCGCCGACCAGGGCCACGCAGTCCTCGCCGCCGCGCGGGGCGCAGTGCGGCAGCCAGCGGACCCAGTTCCAGCGCTCCTCGCCGTCGCCGTGCGCGGACAGGACGACGATCGCCAGGTCGCGCGGGCTGTGCAGGGCGGCGGCCTGGCCGACCAGCCAGCGCGCCACCCCGGCCGCCGTGTCCCGGGGCCCGGTCAGCCCGGCGACGCCCAGGCGGCGCATGGCCAGCGCCACCGGCACCGCCTGGCAGGTGGGAGGGACGGGCAGCGGGGCGTCGATCGGCGCGGAGCGCTCGGCGGCGAACTCCAGGTCGGCGGGGAGGTCGGCGAGGCCGACCCGCAGCCGCAGCGCGTCGGGGTCGTGGTCGCGCCGCTCCCAGAGCCGCCGCCGGGGGCCGGTCACGGTGAGCAGAACCTCGGCGGGGTCGGGCGCGGCGGCGCGGCGGGCGGTCTCGTCGTCGGCGCGGGCGCGCTCCACGGCCGCCTCGAAGACCTTCAGCCGCTGCTTGTACTCCTTGACGCGCTGGCGGTGCTGCTTGCGGCCGTGCCGCCTGTCGCTCCACCACTGGCCGATCATGATCAGCGGCGTCATGAACGCGAACAGCAGGAAGTACCAGGAGCCGAGGGCGAGGCACATGCCCACCCCCAGCGCGGCGGGCAGGAACGCGGTGAGCAGCTGCAGCCGCATGGTCTCGGCCCGCCTGGGCTCGGCCGGGACCTCGAAGCGCCGCGCGCCGCCCGGCGGCCGGAACCTGGGCGGCCGGTTGTAGGCCAGCCCGCCGTCGGGCTGCGCGTCCAGGTGGGCGTCGGGCGGCTCCACCGCCTTGAGGGTGAGCACGGTCCCGCCGCAGCTCAGCAGGGCGTGCTCTGGCCAGGACAGCGGGCCTTCCAGGGGGTCGCGGTCCAGCAGGGGCGCGGTGCCCTCCCCGGGCTCGACGGTGATGGCGTCCGGGGTGAGCCGTACCACCGCGGCCCGCGCGGGCAGCCGGGGGTCGGCCACGGCCACCGAGCAGGCGGGGTCGGAGCCGATGGTGTGCACGCCCAGGCTGAGGCGGTGCACCGACCCGGCGGCGGGCCCGCCGACCACCCGGATCTCCACGATCCCGCCGGGCTCCTCGGCGAGCGTGGCCATCGCGAGGGAACGGTCGAGGGTGACGAGGTCGCCGTCGCGGAGCAGGCCGAGCGCGGGGGCGGCGGGATCGAGGGGGCGGCCGTCCATCCACAGCGTCGGGGGCTCGGCCCCCGCGGAGTCGCGGTCCAGCCCGTACGGGGCCTTGCTGCGCGTCAGCCGCACCACGTTGCTCGGCCGCTCGCCTCCCTGGCCCGCCAGGGACTCGGCGAGCCGTGCCACCGTGGTCGTCTCGTCGCCCTCGACCACGACATCGCGGTCGGTGTGCTCACTGAGCACGGTGAGCATGATCCGCATCGCCGCTCTCCTCGGGTCAGGCCCCGGACCCACCGTACAGAGTGAAAACCGGCTCGGAAGGAGTGTTCGCGGCAATGTCATGGCTCGCGGCGGTATGTGGAAAACAGCGAAACCTGTGGATAACTCTCCGAGGGTGTTGACCGGTTATGCCGCTCTAAGTGGGCATTCGTTGTTGAGAAGGGCTCCGAGCGGTGACCTGTCCATGATGTGAGGCTGTGGAAAACCTGTTCGGAGAACCGAAGGGGAACGGAAGGGGAACCGAAGGAGAACGGGGATCCCGATCCGGATCCGGAACCCGGCGGCCCGATCCCGTCGGAGGGGGCGCGTCGCGGACGAGAATGGGAGGGGTGAAAAAGCTGAGGCGATTGGTGCGAGAGTTAATTACCGTCCATATCACCCAGATAAGTCTCCCGTCATCTAGCCAAACAGCCATTTTCTTCTGAAGCGGCGTTGACAGACGTGTTCCTATCAAACGAGCATGGGTCCTGGCTTTTGTCCGACAGCCCGTCGGCATGGTGCGCATAATGGCGTAAATTCGACCAGTAGTTCCCCATGTTTTTGATCACTCTGGGAGTCCCCCTACCCATGAGGACCAGTGAGAAGCCAACGGGCCGCGCCCCGGTGAACGCCGAGCGTCAGACCTCGGCGAACACCCTGTCCGGCCCGGCGTCGCGCAAGCTTCCCGTGCCCCCACGCGAGCGCAAACCAGCCCTCGCCGCCCTCGCCGTCCTCCTCATCCTGGGCGGCGCCCTCGCCACCACGCTGCTCGTCCTGCGCAGCGGCGACCGCGTCTCGGCGATCGCGATCTCCCAGCAGGTCGGCGCGGGACAGCCCTTCACCGAGGCGATGCTGAGGGAGGTCCAGATCGCCGACACCGGCATCGGCTACGTGGCCTGGTCCCAGCGCGCCCGCGTCACCGAGAACTTCGCCCGCGTCACCCTCATCCCCGGCACGCTCCTCACTCGCGACATGGTGGTCTCCGCCAGCAGGGAGCTCGGCCCCGGCAAGGCGCAGGTCGGCCTCTCGCTCAAACCCGGCCAGACCCCGGGCACCCTGGAGCGCGGAGACCGGGTCCAGGTCGTCCACGTGCCGAGCAGGGGTGCCGGAGCCGACCGGGAGAGCCGGGTGCTGGCCCAGAGCGCCCTGGTCCACCAGATCGGCACACCGGGCAGGACCGGGGCGAACGGCCTGGTCACCATCATCGTGGACAGCACCATCTCGCCGGAGATCGTCGCGTACGCCTCCAGCGGCGAGATCGCCCTCGCCGAGCTGCCGGGAGCGCGCTGACGTGGCGCTCATCGTGCTGGCCGCCGACAAGGGGGCGCCCGGAGTGACCACGGCGGCCACCGCGCTCGGCGCGATCTGGCCGCGCCCGGTGCTGCTCGCCGAGTGCGACCCGGCGGGCGGCGACCTCGCCTACCGCCTGCCCGCCGCCGACGGCGGCGTGCTCAACCCGGCCAGGGGCCTGCTCACCCTGGGCGCCACGGCCCGCCGGGGCCTGCACCCCGACCAGATCCACGAGCACACCCAGAAGATCATCGGCGGCCTGGACGTGCTGGCCGGGCTGACCCACGGCGAGCAGGCGGCCGGGCTGACCTGGCTCTGGGGCCCGCTCGGCCGGGCGCTGGCCACGCTGCCCGACGCCGACGTGCTGGCCGACTGCGGGCGCCTGGGCGGGCACCCGCAGCTCGCCGAGCTGACCTCCGAGGCCTCGCTCGTCGTACTGTTCACCAGGGCCAGCCTCGACCACGTCGCCCACCTGCGCGAACGCCTGCAGATCATGCCGCGCGAGCCCCAGGTGGGCGTGGTCGTGATCGCCGACCCCCGCCAGTACCGCACGACCATCGACGAGGTGCGCCGGATCGTCGCGGGCACCGGCAGGAACGTCGCCTTCGTGAGCGGGCTCGCGCACGACCCCAAGGGCGCGGAGCTGCTGCGCGGCCAGTGGGGCGGGCGCCTGGACCGCTCCCTGCTGATCCGTACGGCCAGGGAGCTGGGCGGCCGTCTCGACGCCCAGCTCCGCGCCCAGGAGTCGGCGGAGTCGGCGTTCCGCGCCCGGGAGCAGGCGGCCCGCTCACCCGCCGAGCCATCGAGCGGGGCGAGGCCGTGACCGTCGACCGTACGCCGGTGCGGTGCTTCCCAGAGGTGGCGACCGTGATCATCGACCGTACGCCGATGGGGTGCCTCCGGCAGGTGGCGACCGTGACCGTTGATCGCACGCCGGTGGGGCGCTCTCGGCGGATGGCGGCCGTGGTTGTCGATCGCACGTCGGTGAAGCGCTTCCGGCGGGGGGCGAGGCCGTGACCATCGACCACACGCTGGTGAAGCGCTTCCGGCAGGACGTCGGCGACCGACTGGCCCACCAGCGCCGCCTCGACCAGGCCAGCGGCCTGCTGCCGATGACCGGTGAGGACGAGCGCCAGTTCGCCCGCGCCCTGATCGCCCAGATCCTGGAGGAGTTCGCCCGAGGCGAGATCGGCGTCGGCAGGACGCCGCCCAGCGCCGAGGAGGAGGAGGCGCTGGCGGCGGGGATCCACGCGGCCCTGTTCGGCGTCGGCCGCCTCCAGCCGCTGCTCGACGACCCCGAGGTCGAGAACATCGACATCAACGGCTGCGACCGGGTGTTCGTCGGCTACGCCGACGGCCAGGAGCTCATGCGCGAGCCGGTGGCCGAGTCCGACGAGGAGCTGGTCGAGCTGATCCAGATCCTCGCCGCCTACAGCGGCCTGTCCAGCAGGCCGTTCGACACCGCCAACCCCCAGCTCGACCTGCGCCTTCCCGACGGCTCCCGGCTCTCGGCCGTGATGGACGTGACGGTGCGCCCGTCCATCTCCATCCGCCGTTCCCGGCTCGGCAAGGTGTTCCTCAGCGACCTCGTGGGAAACGGCAGCCTCACCCCCGAACTGGGGCGTTTCCTCTCAGCCGCCGTGGCGGCCAGGAAGAACATCATGATCTCCGGCTCGACCAACGCCGGGAAGACGACCCTGCTGCGCGCGCTCGCCAACGAGATCCCGCCGTCCGAGCGCCTCATCACCGTCGAGCGCGCCCTCGAACTCGGGCTCGACCAGTTCTCCGAGCTCCATCCCAACGTGGTCGCCTTCGAGCAGCGGCTCCCCAACTCCGAGGGCCAGGGCGAGATCACCATGGCGGAGCTGGTCCGCCGCTCCCTGCGCATGAACCCGTCCCGGGTGATCGTCGGCGAGGTCCTCGGCGACGAGATCGTCACCATGCTCAACGCGATGACCCAGGGCAACGACGGCTCGCTGTCGACGATCCACGCCAACTCTTCGATGGAGGTCTTCAACCGCATCGCCACCTACGCGCTCCAGGCCACCGAGCGCCTGCCGATCGAGGCCACCCACATGCTCATCGCGGGCGCGATCGACTTCGTGGTGTTCATCGAGAAGCGCAACGACTACGCGGTGGGCGGCAGGCTGCGCCGCTTCGTGTCGAGCGTGCGCGAGGTGGCCGGGGTGGACGGGCGGGTGCTCTCCTCCGAGGTGTTCGCCACGGCGCCCGACGGCCGGGTCCTGCCGCACGCGCCGCTGTCGTGCCTGGAGGAGCTGGCCCACTTCGGCTACGACCCGGGAGGCTGGGCATGACCTCCCTCCCTCCGGGCCTGTTCGACCCGCTGGTGCTGCTCTCCGGCCTCGCGCTCGGCGCCGGGCTGTTCCTGCTCTTCCTCTCCCTGTACGGGGTGAGTGCCAGGCCGTCCACCCCCGGCAGGACGGCGGGCAGGCGCGCGTTCCTGCGCGCCCTGTCCACCCGGTCCGCGGTGGGGGTGATCGCCGGGGTGCTCGTGCTCGTGGTGACCGGGTGGCCGGTCATGGCGGTGGGAGCCGTGCTCCTCGCCCTGGCCTGGCGGGGCCTGTCCGGCGGCGCCGCGGAGGAGCGGACCGCGATGCGCAGGCTGGAGGCCCTGGCCGCCTGGACCGAGTCGCTGCGCGACACCATCGCCGGGGCGGCCGGGCTGGAGCAGGCGATCCCGTCCTCGATCCGGGCCGCCGCCCCCACGCTCCGCCCGCACCTGCGGTCCATGGTCGACCGCCTGCACACCAGGATGGCGCTGCCCGACGCGCTCAGGCTCTTCGCCGACGAGCTCGACGACCCCTCCGCCGACCTGGTGGTGGCCGCCCTCATCCTCAACTCCAAGCTGCGCGGACCCGGCCTGCGCGACGTACTCGGCGCGCTGGCCGTGTCGGCCCGCGAGGAGCTCGACATGCGCCGCCGGGTCGAGGCCGAGCGCCGCTCCACCCGCCGCAGCGTGCAGATCGTGGTCGGTACGGCCCTCGCCTTCGCCGTCATGCTCGTCGTGTTCAACCCCTCCTACGTCGAGGAGTACGACAACACGCTCGGCCAGGCGGTGCTCGTGGTGGTCGCCGGGCTCTTCGGCGCCGGGTTCGCCTGGATGCGCCGCCTGGCCCGCTTCGACAAGCCCGCCCGCCTGCTCGGCCTGCCCTCCGGAGGTGAGGTACGCGATGACTGAGGCGCTGCTCGCGGGCTCGGTGCTCGGGATGGGCCTGTTCCTGCTGTTCAGGGCGTTGTTCCCGGCCCGCCCCGGGCTGGTGACGCGCCTGCTGGCCCTCGACGCCGCCAGGGAGGGCACCGACGCGCCCCGGGCGCGGCTCATCCTGCCCGACGAGGAGGTCAGCGCGTTCCGGCGCGGCCTGGGCGAGCGGATGGCCCGCTTCTACGCCGCCAGGGGCTGGGAGGCCCGCTCGGCCAGGGCCGACCTCGCGCTGCTCGGCAGGTCGTTCGAGGGCTTCCTCGCCACCAAGGTGCTGCTGGCGGTCTCCGGGCTGCTGGCGTTCCCGCTGCTGGTCGGCTGGCTGGTGCTGATGGAGTGGGGCGTCTCCCTCACCGTCCCGCTGTGGGCGGCGCTCGCGGTCGCCGGGGTCTTCTTCGTCCTGCCCGACCTGCAGGTCAAGCGGGACGCCTCGCGGATGCGCCGCGACTTCCGGCACGTCGTCGGCTCCTTCCTCGACCTCGTCGCGATGAACCTGGCGGGCGGGCGAGGGGTGCCCGAGGCGTTGATGATGGCGGTCTCCGTGGGCAGCCCCGGACCCGACGACGAGGGGGCCAACTGGGCGATGTCCCGCATCCGCGAGGCGCTCGGCAACGCCAGGATCGTCGGCATCACCCCCTGGCAGGCCCTCGGCCAGCTCGGCGACGAGATCAACGTCGACGAGCTGCGCGACCTGTCCGCCGCGCTCGGGCTGGTCGCCGACGACGGGGCCAAGGTCCGCTCCTCCCTCACCGCGCGCGCCGCGACCATGCGGCGCCGCGAGCTCGCCGAGGTCGAGGGGCAGGCCGGTGAGCGTTCCCAGTCGATGCTCGTCGCCCAACTCCTGCTCTGCGCGGGCTTTGTGATCTTTCTGAGTTTCCCGGCCGCTATGAAGATGTTGGGGTCCTGACCATGCTGAGCCATCCGTGGATCGTCTACGCGGGCGCCGTCCTGAGCGTCCGGATCGAGAAGGCGCGCAGCGCCCCCACCCGGGGCGCCTCCGCCGTCGAATGGGTCATCATCACGGCCATCATCGCCGGGGTGGCACTCGGGCTCGCCACCCTCATCAAGACCCTCGTCGAGGGGAAGCAGGCCGAGATCTCCAACCAGTTCGGTGGCGGCGGTGGCGGCGGGGGCGGGGGCGGCGAACTTGGAGACCCGTGAGCGTACGCGACACCGTGACCGGGAAGGGAGAACGCGGCGCGCGGGACGCTCCAGTGGCGGTGAGCGCGGTGCCACGGTCGTCGAGCTGGCGATCATCATGCCGGTGGTGCTGGTCGTCATCCTGCTCATCGTGCAGTTCGCCCTGTGGTTCCACGGACGCCAGATCGCCGACGCCGCGGCCAGGGAGGGGGCGCGGCTCGCCAGGGTCGACACCGAGTCCTGGCAGCAGGACGCCGAGTCCCGCGCCCAGGAGCTGATCCGGACCATCGGCCCGAAACTTCTCGAAGGCGCCACGGTGACGGCCTGGGAGGAGGGCGACCGGCGGGGGGTCGAGGTGACCGCCTCGGCGGTCCAGGTCGTCCCGCTGCTGCCGTCCACCACGTTCACCGTCACCGCGCGTTTCGGCGGTCCCATCGAATGCTTCCGTCCCGACGACGGAAGCGAAGGGTGCGAGTGATCTCCTTGGTCTCCAGGACCGGCGGCGACCGCGGGTCGCTCAGCGCCGAGACGGTGCTGCTCGCCCCGGTCTTCCTGCTGTTCCTGCTGTTCCTGGTGGGCGCGGGAAGGGTGGTGGAGGCCCAGGGCGAGGTCAACGGCGCCGCCAGGGACGCCGCCAGGGCCGCCTCCGTCGAGCGCACCCTGGCCGACGCCGAGAGCGCCGCGGACGAGGCGGCCCGCGGAGCCCTGTCGGGCGAGTGCGAGCCGGAGGTCAGCCTGTCCGGTACGACCTGGCAGGAGGGCGGCCAGGTCCACGCCGAGGTGACCTGCTCCCTGGACCTGGAGTTCCTGGGCTTCGGCGCGGCCAAGGACATCAAGGGCGACTCGGTGGTCCCGCTGGAGCAGTTCCGGAGGGTCGAGGATGAGTCCCGCTGAAGCACTTCCGGAGGGCCTGGAGGCGAGCCCCGCCGGAGCGGTTCCGGAGAGGCGGCGTCGCGGAGGGCCGGGCGGGGCCGGCGAGCGGGGGTCGATGTCGATCTTCACGGTGATCTTCTCGGTGGTGGTGTTCCTGCTGGCCGGGCTGCTCGTCGACGGCGGGGCCGCCATCAACGCCCGGCTGCGCGCGGCCGACGTCGCCGAGCAGGCCGCCAGGGCCGCCGCCGACCAGATCGACGTCGAGCACCTGCGCGCCACCGGCGAGGCCCGGCTGCTGGAGGAGGGGGAGACCTGCGCGCAGGCCGAGGAGATCGTCTCCGCCCACGGCGGCGGCGACGTACAGCTCACGGAGTGCACGCTCGGCGGCGGCCAGGCCGAGGTCACCGTGAACGTCTCCGTCACCTGGAAGGCGTTCTTCCTGTCCGCCTTCGGCTTCCCCGGCTCGGACATGGAGGCCCAGGCCATGGCCGGGCCGAACATCGGGGAAGACCAATTGCCGTGAATCGCTGGCCCACCGGTTGACCGAGGACGAATCTGGACGGGGAGGGAGACGAATGCCCACGCGACAGCCCGCGCGCATCAAGGCCAGGCGCACACCGGGAGACCTGCTGGCGGGCCTCGGCGCGCTGGTCGTCCTGGTCGCGCTCATCGCGGGGGTCCCCTACGCCCTGCTCCGGCTGGCCGGGCCGCCGCTCCCGCCCGAGCTGCTCAACCTCGACCTGCTGACCAGCCAGGTCGGTACGAGCACCATCATCGCGATCCTCGTGCTGCTGGTCTGGATCGCGTGGCTGCAGCTGGTGGTCTGCGTGCTGGTCGAGATCTACGCCGGGCTGCGCCGGGTCGGCATGCCGGCCAGGGTGCCGCTCTCCGGTGGCACGCAGATGTTCGCCAACCGGCTGGTCTCGGCGGCCATGCTGCTGTTCACCGTCTCGGCGGTGGCCCTGCCGATCGCGAAACTGACCAGCCTTCCGCCCGCCGGTCCCAGCGTCGTCTCCACCGGGCTGTCGTCGATGTCCGGCCCGGTCGCCGACGAACGGGCCGAGCTGGAGCCGGTACGGAAGGCGAAGAAGGTCTACGTGGTGCAGCCGCCGCACGGGCGCCACCACGAGAGCCTGTGGGAGATCGCGGAGAAGTGTCTCGGTGACGGGCGCCGGTATCCGGAGATTTACCGGCTCAACCAGCACAAGGAGCAGCCCGACGGCAGCCGCCTCCACATGGCCGACCTGATCAGGCCCGGCTGGGTCCTGGACATGCCGGACGACGCGCGCAACGTCCACGTCGTCCCGGCCTCCCAGCCGCGCGACGACACCCTCAAGGACCACCGGGACAAGCCGGTCGAGCTGGACGGCCGGACCCAGACCTTCACCCCCGGCCGGGCCGACCTTCCCGCGGAGCCCGCGCCCGAGGTCTCCGACCCCCGCGACAGAGCCGCAGAAAGGGCCGGTGCCGAGGGGACGCGGGAGACCGGCCGGGACACCTCCCGCGACCCGGCGCCCACAGTGTCCACAGCGCCCACGGTGCCCGCCGAGCGCGTACCGCAGACCGTGCCCGACAGCGGGCAGGTCCCGGCGGTGGCGGAACCCCCGGAGAGCGGGCAGGGCACCGGCCTGGGGACGCTCGACTACCTGGCGGGGGCCTCGCTGGCGGCGGCGGGACTGCTGGCCGCGCTCGGACGCAGGCGCAGGCAGCAGCTCTGGCACCGGGCGTTCGGGCACCGGATCACCCGGCCCAGGGACGAGGCCGCCCAGGCCGAGCTCGCGCTCAGGCTCGGCGCCGACGCCCCCGGCAGCCGGATGCTCGACGTCGGGCTCCGGCTCCTCGGCAGGTCCCTGGCCGCCCAGAACCGCGTCCCGCCCACGATCTACGCCGCCCACCTGTCGACGCAGACCCTCGACCTGTGGATCCACCCGCCCGACCCCGACGCGCCCGCGCCCTGGACCGCCCACGACGGCGGCCAGGTCTGGCGGCTTCCCGCGCACGAGGGCCGGATGCTCGACGAGCGGGCGCTCGCCGACGCGCCCGCCCCGTACCCGGGGCTGGTCTCGCTCGGTTCCAACGGTGAGGGCCGGGTGCTCGTCGACCTGGAGGCCGCCCACGGGCTGATCGCCATCAGCGGCCCGCAGGCCACCGCCGCCCTCGCCGCGCTCGCCGTGGAGCTGGCCACCAACCGCTGGTCGGACCGGATGCGCGTCACGCTGGTCGGCTTCGGCGAGGAGCTGACCGTGATCGCCTCCGACCGGATCAGGTACGTGGGCGGCCTGGCGGAGATCCTGCCCGAGCTGGAGGCCGGGGCCGGGGGGCGCGACCACGGCGGTGAGGTGCTCACCGGCCGGATCCACGGGCGCGCCGCCGACCCGGTCGCCGCGCCGCACTACCTGCTGTCCGCGATCGCCCCCACCCCCGAGGAGGGCCGCCGCCTGGCGCTGCTCGCCAGGAAGGGCGTGCGGACGGCCGCCGGGTACGTCATCGCGGGCGACGTGCCGCACGCCACCTGGAACTGGACGATCACCGAGGAGGGCCGCGCCGAGGTCGACGCGCTCGGCTTCGACGTGGCCGCGCAGCTGCTGCCCCGCCGCCAGTACCGGGCGCTGATCGACCTGTTCCTGGCGACCGAGCGGCTGGAGGGCGAGCCGCTCCCCGACGAGCCGGAGGCCGTCACGCACACGCCCTCGGTCGAGGTGCGCGTCCTCGGCCCCGCCGAGGTCGTCGGCCCCCCGCCGATGGAGGAGGGACGGGCCGTGATCGCCGTCGAGATGGCCGTCTACCTGGCGACACACCCCGGCGGCGTCCACCCCGTGGTGCTCGGCGGCATCCTCTGGCCGAGGGGCGTGCAGTCGGTGGTCAGGGACGCCACGATCGCGAGGGTCGTCGCCTGGCTGGGCACCGACAGTCAGGGGCGGCCCAACCTCTACTCCGACGAGTCCGGGCGGCTCCGGCTCGGCCCCGAGGTTCGCACCGACTGGATGCTCTTCCGCGACCTCGTCCGCCAGTCGCACGCCAACCCCGCCGGGCGTCCCGCGCTCCTCGACAGGGCGCTGGGCCTGGTGCGCGGCCCGCTGCTGAACGGCCGTCCCCGTGGCCGCTACGCCTGGCTGGCCGCCGACGACCTGGAGTACAACGTGACCGCGGGCGTCGCGGACGCCGCGCACCGGCTCTGCGAGGTGCGGCTGGCCCGCGGCGAGACCGACCAGGCCGTCGCGGCGGTACGCGCCGGGCTGCTGCTGGCCGCGGACGACGAGGGGCTCTGGCGTGACCTGCTGCGGGCCACCCACCTCACCGCCGACCCCGTACGCCTGCGCGCCGTCGTCGACGCCCTGCACCGCCGGGCCGCCTCCCACCCCTACGGCGGCGGGATGGCACCCGAGACCGAGGCCCTCATCGACGAGCTGCTGCCCTCGTGGCGGATGCGCTCGGCCCCGACGGCATGACGTTCCCGGCGGACCCGGCCCGCGCGCCGGACGTCACGCGGTGGCGGGCGGGTGCCGTGCCGGACGGCCGTCGAGCGGGGGACGCGGTGACGGGCCGTGACGCGGGGGGCCGCGGTGGGGGCGGTGACGTCGCGGGTCGCCGTACGGAGGTCGCGGGTCGCCGTACGGAGGTCGCGGGTCGCCGTACGGAGGCGGAGGGGAGAGTCATGCCGAATCGCGCACATCGGTGGTCTCGGCGGTTGGGCGCTCCTAACGTGATCGGTGTGCGTGTCGCGATCGCGCTGGTCGTGCTCCTGGCGACGGCCTGTACCCCGTCGGAGGCCGAGCGGTTCACTCCCGCCGACCTTCCTGCCGACCTTCCCGCAGGGGTCTCCTCGCCGAGCCCCGCGCGGACGGCGCCGAAGGTGGAGACGGTCCAGGTCTCCCCCGACGTCCAGGTGGTGGTGGAGTGGCCCGCCGTGACCGACCGGGACGCCACCGAGATGATCAATGCTTTCCGCGACCACCGTGCCGGGTCCTACCGGGCGGTCGTCACCGCGGGCCGGGACATCACGTACCGCGAGACGGTCCAGGAGGGGGCGGCCTCGGACGCGTACGCGTGGGTGAAGGCGTTCCTGGACCAGCGCCGCTCGGTGCGCGGGGTCTCCCGGCTGTACGCGCTGAACGTCGTCTCGGTCACCGGCCGGGGGGCCGAGCTGAACGCGTGTGTGGACGAGACCGGGATGCGGCTGCTGGACGCGGAGACCGGGAAGGCGGTCCGCAGGCAGCCCGACTGGGCCAGGCGTCCCTTCCTCCAGGTCGTCGGTCTCCGGCGGGGCGACGACGGGATCTGGCGGATCAAACTGTTCCAGCACGCCAAACCTTTCAGTGAAGCCTCGAAGGGATGTCTTCGATGATCATGAATATGGTGGTCGCGGGGCTGCTCCTGCTCGCCCCGAACCCCGGTGGCGGCAATGGTGTCCCCGACGTTCAGGTCCGAGGCGGCCAGGAGGGGAGCACGGCACGGATCAGCCTCAAGAACTCCCAGATCATCATCAGCGGGAACGGCCGAGGGGGGAGAAGCGACGGTTACCGGCTCAAGCGTCCCTGCTGGTACGAACCCGCCCAGAACGCCTCGGACATGCTGGACTTCCAGCAGCGGTCGACCCGGGTGGACCCGGGCGCGCCACAGACCCGGCACGAATCCCTTGAGCCGTTCGTGGAGAAGCTCGGCGAGGAGGGGCGCTGGTGGACGGTCGCCCACGACGCGTCCGATCCCAATGGGGTGAGCTGCCAGATGGCGCTGGACACCTACGTGTTCGTGCCGCCCAACACGACCCCGCCCGCCGGGATCACCATGGCCGAGCTGGCCGACATCGCCCGCGCCGCGCTGACCGTGCCCGAGCCGAAGGTCGAGCTCAACCCGGACGCCAAGAGCTACGTCAACCTGCCGACCTGGGTCTGGCTGGGCGACGTCGGCGAGACCACCCGGTCCGTGACCGCCACGCTGCCCGGGATCATGAGCGCCACCGTGACCGCCACCCTTGGGGAGATCGAGATCGACTCGGGCACCACCGAGCAGCGGGCGAGGGTCGAGGACAGCGGGTGCGAAACGGGCGGCACGCCGTACACGGAGGGCGCGGGCGACGACGACCCCACCTGTGGTGTGACCTATCTGCGGGCCTCGGTCGACCAGCCGCGCGGCGTCTACGTGCTGGAGGTCACCGCGGTCTGGGACATCGAGGCCGCGGGTGGCGGGGGTGAGGTGGTGCCCTTCGCCTACGACCCGGTCGAGGCCGGGGTCACCCGCGACGTCCCGGTGGGCGAGGTGCAGAGCACGGTCAGGAAGACCGGCTAGCCGTTCAGGCCGGTCACGCACCTGTGACCGGTCACGGCGGGGTGTGGGGCACGGTGAGGAGGGCCGGTCACGGCGGGGTGTGGGGCACGATGAGGAGGACCGGTCAGCGGCCCTCCTTCCGGCTCAGGACTCCCGGGTCCTGAGCCGCTCGGCGGCCGGTGCCCCCTCGTGGACGAGCAGCCACCGCTTGACCGGGGTGCCGTAGTAGTAGCCGCCGAACCCGCCGGTGGACGGCAGGACGCGGTGGCAGGGGACGAACGGCGCGATCAGGTTCTGTGCGCACGCGCTCCCGGCCGCCCTGGCCGCCGTCCTGGGCAGCCCCGCCCGTTCGGCGAGCTCGGCGTAGCTGATCGTGACGCCCGCGGGCACCCGGCGCAGGGCGGTGAGCAGCCGCTGCCGCGTGGGCGTGCCCGGCTGTTCCACCGGCACCGCGTCGAGGGCGGTCAGGTCGCCGTCCAGATAGTCGCGTACCGCCCGCGCGGGCCCGCCCAGGTCGTCGGTGAGGGTGAGTCCCTCGGCGCGCAGCTCGGGGGAGAGCCGCGCGAACATCTCCTCCGGCCCCGTGGTGGTGAAGCCCGCCGCCAGCAGCACACCTTCGCGGGCGAGCATGGACAGCGAGCCGGTCGGGGTGTCGAGAACCTGTGCCTCTATCATTCCGAGCTCCAAAGGTGCAGCGCGGCGTACGCCCGCCAGGGACGCCACCGCTCGATGTGATCTTCAGGGATGCCCAGGCAGGCCATCGCCCGCCGCAGGCCGAGGTCTCCGCCCGGCCAGGCGTCCGGGTCGCGCAGCGCCCGCAGCGCGATGTAGCCGGAGGTCCACGGCCCGATCCCGGGAACCTCCAGCAGCCTGGCCACCGCCCGCGCGGGCTCCTGCGCGCCGTCCAGGTCGATCTCGCCGCCCGCCACCCTCGCGGCGAGCGCCTTCAGCGTCAGCATCCGGCGCCCGGTCAGGCCCAGCCCGCCGAGGTCGGCCTCGGCGAGCTCCTCCGCGGTCGGGAACAGGTGGGTCAGCCCCTCCCTGCCGGAGGGGCGCCCGGCCCTGGCCACGACGCGGCCCAGGATCGTACGGGCGCCCGTGACGGAGATCTGCTGGCCGATCACGGCGCGGACGGCCATCTCGAAGCCGTCCCAGGCGCCGGGCACGCGCAGTCCCGGGCGGGCGGCGACGAGCGGTCCCAGCGAGGTCTCGCCGAGGGCGGAGGAGATGGCCTCGGGGTCCGCGTCGAGGTCGAGGAGGCGGCGGCAGCGGGCGACGATCCTGGCCAGGTGGCGGGTGTCGTCGACGCTCACCTCCAGCCGTACGTGGCCGGGCTCGGGGGTGAGGGTGATCGTGCCGCCGGGGACGGCGCGGTGGTAGGACGTGCCGTCCGCGTGCTCCAGCCCGGGAATCGCCCTCGCTCCCAGGAACCGCATCAGGGTCGCGGCGTCGTACGGCTCCCTGCGGTGCAGCCGAAGGGTCAGGGCGTCGCCGCACACGCCGGGCCTGCTCCCCGTCGTCGCCCGCAGCTCGCCGGGGGTGAAGCCGTAGGTGTCCTTCATGGTCGCGTTGAACTGCCGGACGCTGCCGAAGCCCGACGCGAACGCCACGTCGACGATCGGCAGCCCGGTCTCGGTGAGCAACTGCTTGGCCAGCAGCAGGCGCTTGGTCCTGGCCACGGCGAGCGGGCCCACGCCGATCTCCGCGGTGAACAGCCGGTGCAGGTGGCGGCCGGTGATGTGCAGCCGCCCGGCCAGCCGGGTCATCCCGCCGTCGTCCGCCACGCCCTCGTCGATCAGCCGGAGCGCCCGGCCGATCAGGTCGCCCCGGTGGTCCCAGCCGGGATCGCCGGGGCTCAGCTCGGGCCGGCACCGCTTGCACGGCCGGAACCCGGCCGCCTCCGCGGAGGCCGCGTGGCGGTAGAACCGCACGTTCCGGGTGGACGGGGTGCGTGCCGGGCAGATCGGGCGGCAGTAGATGTTGGTGGAGGTGACCGCCGTGTAGAACCGCCCGTCGAACCGGGCGTCCCTCGCGGCCACCGCGCGGTAACAGGAGTCGAAGTCGAGCTCTCTCACGGACACGCTGACGACGCTACTCGCGGCGCACGGGGCACGGCTGGCGGGAATCGGACATGGTCGTGGCGGCCGTTACGGCCGTTACGGCCGTCACTTGGAGGAGACGCCGACGCCGATCTCGAACTCCCGGTAGACGCGGGCCCAGAACCCGTCGCGGAGCCAGACGCGTGCCTCGGGGTACGGGCGCAGGGAGTGACCCAGCTCCTTCTCCGCCTCGATGAGCAACTCGGTGTCGATCACCGTGGGCAGGATCGGCCCCGGTAGCAGGTCGCGGATGTTGTCGCGGCCCCGGGTGAGGATCCACTTCTGGGCCACGTGCTCGCCGACCTCCTCGACGCGCGGGCGGCTCGGGCCCAGCTTGGTGACCTGGCCCACGGGGACCTTGGGCTTGGCGGCGGTGCGCCCGGCGAAGACCTGGGCGGGGGAGGGGGCGATCGGGGGCACCGGCACCGGGACCGGCGCGGGGGCCCGGCTGAAGTAGGACCGCAGGAAGTCGGCGCTGATGATCTCGACGGTGTCGGACTCCCAGACCAGGCGCTCGGCCTGGTTGGTGCCGTAGGGGGGCTCCACGCCCCACAGGTGGATCCGCACCCCGTAGGCCTGGGCGGCCTCGACGGCGGGGACCATGTCCTCGTCCCCGGCCAGCAGTATCGTGTCGCTCACCGCGTGGTGCCTGGCCAGCGCCTCCAGGTCGCTCCTGATCTGCGCGTCCACGCCCTTCTGCTGGCCCCGCGCGTTCAGGTTGCCCAGGCGCACCTTGACCCAGGGGAGCTGGGCGATGACCCGCTGGTCGACGGTCGGCACCCGGTCGCGGGCGGCGTCGTACCAGTAGATCCGGAGCAGCTCGCCGTGGATGCGCTCCTCCGCGTGCTTCTGCAACGCCTGGATCAGCTCGTCCGCCGCCACCCGGTATTCCTTGCGCTCCTTGGCGCTCAGGAGCACCTCCCCGGCTGCCGCGTACAGATAGCCGACGTCGACCAGGACGGCGTACTTCGCGGCGATGGGATGTGACGTGAGGTCCAGGATGGTCATGTCGTCCTCCAGGCCTCGGAACTAGCTGATCGGCTGACTATATGCGCCCATTTCTTAGATGGTCCCAACTCTTGCGCAAGTTGACACCCCGTTCCCGGGATCTATCTCGGCAGCGCGCTGGATCGCCACGCGCCTTGTCCGACAGGAAGCGCTTTTCTCATGCGATGTGAGTGATTGCTCCAGGATTTCGACGTCTGAGGGGCTTTCGAGGCCGGATTCGCCGGTACGGCACGCGCCGAGAGGACGATCACCACCGCGGCGATCTCCTCGGGGGTCGCGTCCCCTTTAATGATCTTCAGGTGTCTCATAGCGGGATGTTTCCGTGCTTCTTCGGAGGCAGGGTCGCGCGCTTGTTGCGCAGGGTCCGCAGCGCCTTGACGATCTGGACCCGGGTGTCGGAAGGGCGGATCACGGCGTCCACATACCCACGTTCGGCCGCGAGATACGGGTTGGCGAGCGTGTCCTCGTACTCGGTGACGAACCTGGCCCGCTGGGCGTCCGGATCCTCGGCCGAGGCCAGCTCGCGCCGGTAGAGGATGTTGACCGCGCCCTGCGCGCCCATCACCGCGATCTGCGCGGTCGGCCACGCCAGGTTGATGTCGGCGCCCAGGTGCTTGGACCCCATGACGTCGTACGCACCGCCGTACGCCTTTCTGGTGATGACCGTGACCAGGGGCACGGTCGCCTCCGCGTAGGCGTAGAGCAGCTTGGCGCCGCGCCGGATGATCCCGTTCCATTCCTGGTCGGTGCCCGGCAGGAATCCGGGGACGTCGACGAATGTCAGGACCGGAATGTTAAAGGCATCGCATGTACGGACGAATCTCGCGGCTTTCTCGGAGGCAGAGATGTCGAGCGTGCCGGCGAAACTCAGCGGCTGGTTGGCGACGATCCCCACGGAGCGCCCCTCGACCCTGCCGAAACCCACGAGGATGTTGGGCGCGAATTGCGCGTGCACCTCCAGGAATTCGCCGTCGTCGAGAACGTGTTCGAGGACCGTGTGCATGTCGTAGGGCTGGTTCGCCGAGTCGGGGATCAGCGTGTCGAGCTCGCGGTCCTCGTCGGTGGTCTCCAGCGGCGGATCGGCGTCGAAGGCCGGGGCCTCGTCCATGTTGTTGGACGGCAGGTAGGACAGCAGCGCCCTGGCGAACTCCAGGCAGTCGGCCTCGTCGGACGCCTCGTAGTGGGCCACGCCCGAGCGGGAGTTGTGCGTGTGCGCCCCGCCGAGCTCCTCGAACGTCACCTCCTCGCCGGTGACCGTCCTGATCACGTCGGGGCCGGTGATGAACATGTGCGACTTCTCCGACACCATCAGCACGAAGTCGGTGAGCGCGGGCGAGTAGACGGCGCCGCCCGCGCAGGGGCCCATGACCAGCGAGATCTGCGGGATCACCCCGGAGGCGTGCACGTTCCGCTTGAAGATCTCGGCGTACAGGCCCAGCGAGACGACACCCTCCTGGATGCGCGCGCCGCCGGAGTCGTTGATGCCGATCACCGGGCAGCCGGTCTTCAGCGCGTGGTCCATGACCTTGACGATCTTCTCCCCGAAGACCTCGCCCAGGGACCCGCCGAAGACCGTGAAGTCCTGGGCGAACACCGCCACCGGACGCTCGTCGACCGTGCCGTACCCGGTCACCACCCCGTCGCCGTACGGCCGCCGGTGCTCCAGGCCGAAGCTCGTGGACCGGTGCCTGGCGAGCTCGTCGAACTCCACGAAGCTGCCCTCGTCGAGGAGGGCGAGCACCCGCTCCCTGGCGGTCATCTTCCCGCTCGCGTGCTGCTTCTCGACGGCGCGGGCCGAGCCCGCGTGGGCCGCCTCACCCAGGCGGCGCTCCAGGTCGGCCAGTTTCCCGGCCGTGGTGTGGATGTCGGGTCCGGAATCCAACGGCTCGGCGCTCAGGGATTCACTCATCCCAGCAGGGTAACCGCCCCCTGACATCGCGAACTATCGGGGGCGATCGTTCGTTTCCCGTGCGGGCGGGCCGATCGGGCCCTCCCTGGAAGGGGAGGCGCCATGCCGGATGTCACGGAGGCGGTAAGGACGCGGGGGCTGCTCAAGAGGTTCGGGCAGCAGGTGGCCGTGGGGGGCGTCGACCTGGTGGTGCCCCAGGGCGGTTTCGCCGGGCTGGTCGGTCCCAACGGCGCGGGGAAGACCACCACGCTCAGCATGGTCACCGGCCTGCTCCGCCCCGACGGCGGCTCGATCCACATCGGCGGCGCCGACGTCTGGCACGACCAGGTCGCGGTCAAGGGCCGCATCGGGGTGCTCCCCGAGGGGCTGCGCCTGTTCGAGCGGCTGTCGGGCAGGGAGCTGCTCTCCTACAACGGCCAGCTCCGCGGCATTCCCAAGGCCGAGGTGGAGCGGCGGGCGGAGGGGCTGCTGAAGGTCATGGACCTGACCGAGTCGGCCGACAAGCTCGTCGTCGACTACTCCACCGGCATGCGCAAGAAGATCGGCCTGGCCGCCGCGCTGCTGCACAACCCCGGTGTGCTCTTCCTCGACGAGCCGTTCGAGGGCGTCGACCCGGTCAGCGCCAACACGCTCGTCGAGGTGCTCAGGCGCTACACCGCCTCCGGTTCGACGGTGGTCTTCTCCAGCCACGTCATGGAGCTCGTCGAGCGCCTGTGCGACTGGGTCTCGGTGATGGACCGGGGGCTGATCGTCGCGCAGGGGCCGCTGGACGAGGTCAGGGCGGGCCGCAGCCTCAACGAGGCCTTCCTCGCCCTGGTCGGCGCCCGGGGCGGCGACGGCGCGGGCGGCCAGGAGGGCCTGTCGTGGCTGGGCGCGACCCCGGCGTGAACGCGCCGGACCGAAGGGGCGACGGGATGAACACGGATCACGGCGACGGGGTGAACGCGGTCGGTGGTGACAGGACGAGCACGGTCGGCGGGGTCGATATGAGCGCGAGCGTGCGGGAAGGCGTCGGCACCGGAGTGAACACGGACGCGAACGCGAACGCGAGTGCGGGTGCGGGTGCGGAGGGAGGCGCGGGGACCGTGCGGGTGGGGCCCATGGTCTTCGTACGGCTCAAGCTGCGGCTCGTCGCCGGAAACCTGAGCGGCAGCACCCAGCGCCTGCTGGGGTTCGTCTTCACGGCGCTCGCCGCGTTCCTCTTCGGCACCCTCGGTTTCCTGGCGACGGCCATGCTGCGCCTCGCGCCCGCCGACATCGCCCTGGAGGGCGTGACCGTGCTGTTCGCCGTCTTCCTGGTGGGCTGGGCGGTCGTGCCGCTGCTGGCGTTCGGGCTGGACGACACGCTCGACCCGTCGCGCCTGGCCCTGTTCCCGTTGCGGACCGGCCAGCTCGTCACCGGGATGTTCGCCGCCTCGGTCACCGGCGTGTGGCCGCTCGCCTCGCTGACCGTGATGGCCGGGGCCGTGGCCGGGCTGGCCACCGGGATCGGCGGGGTGGTCCTGGGCGCGGTCGCCGTGCTGCTCCACTTCGCGCTCTGCGTCACGGTCTCCCGGCTGGTCACCACCTCCCTGTCGGGGATCCTGCGCACCCGCAGGGGCCGCGACGTGCTGGCCATCTCGGTGATCTTCCTCATCGTCGCCGCCCAGCTGCCCAACCTGCTGCTCAACGGCGGTCTGGCGGCCGACCCCAGGGCCGTGCTGCACGGTCTCGCCTCGGTGCTGCGCTGGACCCCCTCCGGCGTCGCGGCCGGTGCCGTCGCCGACGGCGGCCTCCCGGCGGTCGCGGGCGTGGGCCTGCTCGCCGCCCTGCTCGCCGCGGCCGGTTGGCTGTGGATCGTGGCGCTGCGCCGCGCCCTGGTCTCCACCGACGCCTCCACCCAGGGCGCGTCGGTGCGCAACTCCCGGGGCCTGCTCGCCAGGGTCCTGCCCGACGGCCCGCTCGCCGCGGTCGCGGCCAAGGAGCTCAAGTACGCCCGGCGCGACCCGCGGGGCAGGGTCGGCTGGTTCGCCGCCGTCGCGGTCACCGGCATCATGGCCTTCTCGATGTACGGGAACGGCGACGGCGCGACCGGAAGCTTCCTCGCGATCCTCCCCGCCTGCATCGGCGCGCTGATGATCAGCATCCAGGGGTGCAACGCCTTCGGCATCGACGGCCGCTCCCTGTGGGCGAACGCCGTCGCCTACGGCACCGACCGCGACTGGCGCACCGACATCGCCGGGCGGCATCTGGCCGTGGCGACGATCGCGGTCCCGCTGCTGCTCGTGCTCGCCACGGTCGCGGCACTGCCGGCCGGGAACATCGCCTGGGCGGTCCCGGCCGCGCTCACCGCCTGGGGCCTCCTCGGGACCGGGCTCGGGGTGGGCGCGCTGACCAGCGTGCTGACGCCGTACACCGTGCCCGAGCGCCTGAACGCCTTCACCGGCGCGGCCCCCGGGCAGGGCGGCATCGCCTTCGTGGCGTCGTTCGGCGCGCTGATCGGCACCGGCCTGCTCGCGCTGCCGATCGTCCTGCCGGTCCTGCTGGGTCTCACCTGGGTCTGCGTGCTGGCGGTGCCGTACGGGCTGCTGGTCTCCTGGGGTGGCCGCAGGGTCGCGGGGAAGATCGCCTTCGCCAGGTATCCGGCGCTCCTGGAGGCGACGTCCGCGGCCACCTGATGGCCGTCCGGTGGCCGCCCGGTAGCCGTCGGATGGCCCGGGAAAGACCTCCCGAATGGTCTAGTCCAATGGGTGAGACCGGTCTCCGTTCGAGAAAACGGACTGGGTACGCTGGCGGGCATGCCCGCCACCGTGTCCCATCAGGCAGAGCGTTCCTCCGCTGTCACCGAGATGCCCGACGAGCTGCGCGCGGACGTGCGACTGCTCGGTGAGCTCCTGGGGCAGGTCATCGCCGAGCATGGCGGCGATGACCTGCTCGCCGATGTCGAACGGCTGCGCAAGGCCGTCATCGGGGCCCGCAGAAAGCAGGTGTCGGTCGACGAGATCACCGCGATGGTCGCCCAGTGGCCGATCGACCGCGCGGTGCAGATCGCCCGAGCCTTCACGTGTTACTTCCACCTGGCGAACCTGGCCGAGGAGCACTTCAGGATCCGCACGCTCAGGGTTCGCGACACCGGCGAGGAGCCGCTGCCCGAGTCCCTGGCGCAGGCCGTCCAGGAGCTCGGCGACGGGAAGGTCGCCGACCTGGTCGAGGGGCTGCGCCTGCACCCGGTGCTGACCGCGCACCCCACCGAGGCCCGCAGGCGGGCCGTGGTCACCGCGATCCAGCGCATCAGCGGCCAGCTCGCCGCGTACAACAGCTCCGACAGGGGCGCGGCCGAGCGGGCGGAGACCCGGCGGCGGCTGCTGGAGGAGATCGACCTGCTGTGGCGTACCGCCCAGCTCAGGTCCACCAAGCTCGACCCGCTGGACGAGGTCCGCACCGCGATGGCGGCCTTCGACGAGACCCTCTTCCGGGTGGTCCCGCAGGTCTACCGCGCCCTGGACGCCGCGCTCGGCGGCGGACGCGGCACCGGCAAGCCGCGGGCCCGCGCCTTCATCAGGTACGGCAGCTGGATCGGCGGCGACCGCGACGGCAACCCGAACGTCACCTCCAAGGTGACCAGGGACGCCGTGCTCATCCAGGCCGAGCACGTGCTGATCGCCCTGGAGAACGCCACGCTCAGGATCGGCCGCTCCCTCACCCTCACCGCCGACTACACCCCCGCCTCGGCCGGGCTGAGGGCCGCGCTGTCGAGCGCGGTGAACGACCACCCCGACGTGGTCTCGGAGATGGCCACCCGCTCCCCGAGGGAGCCGCACCGGCAGTGGCTGATGTTCGTCGCCGCCCGCATCGCGGCCACCCGCCAGCGCGGCCTCGACCTGGCCTACCGCTCGCCCGAGCAGCTCCTGGCCGACCTGCGCATCACCCAGGACTCGCTGGTCGAGGCCGGGGCGAACCGGCAGGCGTACGGGGAGCTGCAGCACCTCATCTGGCAGGTGGAGACGTTCGGCTTCCACCTGGCCGAGCTGGAGGTCCGCCAGCACTCGCAGGTCCACGCCGCCGCGCTGGAGGAGATCGCCGACGGGCGCGCCTCCGAGCGGACCGAGGAGGTCCTGGCCACGATCCGCACGATCGCCTGGATCCAGGAGCGGTTCGGGGTGACGGCCTGTTCCCGCTACGTCGTCTCCTTCACCCGTTCGGCCGACGACATCGCCGCGGTCCACGCGCTGGCCGCGCACGCGCTGGGCGACCGGGCGCCCCGGCTCGACGTGGTCCCGCTGTTCGAGTCGGGCGCCGACCTGGCCGCCGCCCCCGACGTCCTGTCGGGGATGCTGGAGATCCCGGCCGTACAGGCCCGGCTCGCCGACGACCGGCGTCTGGAGGTCATGCTCGGCTACTCCGACTCCGCCAAGGAGCTCGGCCCGGCCGCCGCGACCCTGAAGCTCTACGAGGCCCAGGAGGCGCTGGCCGCCTGGTCGGCCGAGCACGACGTGCCGCTCACGCTGTTCCACGGCCGGGGCGGCGCCCTGGGCCGGGGCGGCGGCCCGGCCAACCGGGCCGTGCTCGCGCAGGCCCCCGGCTCGGTCGGCGGCAGGTTCAAGGTCACCGAGCAGGGCGAGGTCATCTTCGCCCGCTACGGCCACGACGCCATCGCCCGCCGCCACATGGAGCAGGTCACCTCCGCGGTGCTGCTCGCCTCCACCCCGTCCATCGAGGCCCGTACGGCCGAGGCGGCCGGGCGCTTCCGCGGGGTGGCCCAGGGGGTCGCCTCCGCCTCGGAGAAGGCCTACCGGCGGCTGACCGAGGCGCCCGGCTTCCCCGAGTGGTTCTCCCTGGTCAGCCCGCTGGAGGAGATCGGCTCGCTCCGCCTGGGCTCCCGCCCCGCCCGGCGCGGCCTCGGCGCCCCCCGGTCCCTGGACGACCTGCGGGCCATCCCGTGGGTGTTCGCCTGGGCCCAGACCCGGGTCAACCTGCCCGGCTGGTACGGCCTGGGCAGCGGCCTGGAGGCGGTGATCTCCGAGGCGGGCCTGGACGAGCTGCGTGCCGCCTACCGCGAGTGGCCGCTGTTCGCCTCGCTGCTGGACAACGTGGAGATGTCGCTGGCCAAGACCGACCGCGACATCGCCGCCCGCTACCTCGCGCTCGGCGCCAGGGACGACTTCGTCGAGCAGGTCCTGTCCGAGTACGACCTGACGCGCCGCCTGGTCCTGGAGATCACCGGCCACACCCGCCTGCTGGAGGACCGCAAGGTCCTGTCCCGCGCGGTGCAGCTCCGCGACCCGTACGTCGATGCCCTCTCCCACCTGCAGCTGCGCGCCCTGTCCACGCTCCGCGCGGACGAGGGGCTGTCGGAGGGCGAGCGCGAGCGCCTGTCCACGCTGCTGCTCCTGTCGGTCAACGGCGTCGCCGCGGGCCTGCAGAACACCGGGTGATCCGCGCGCCCACGGCCGGGGACCGTCCCGGCCGTGGGCGGACGGCCCAGAAGCCAATACGGGCGATTCAGGACGTGAGTGGACTTCCAGGGCCTAGGTGGACGTTCGGTGGCCGGAGCGGGTGGCTCAGGGCCCGCGAAGGGTGGTTCGTGGCGGAAGCGAACTTTCGAGGGGGCGGGGTAGGCGCCTTCAGCGGCCGACGCGGTGGGCCCCGGCGTAGACGTTGAAGCGCTCCTCGCGCAGGAAGCCGACCAGCGTCATCCCGAACTCCCTGGCCAGGTCGACGGCGAGGGAGGAGGGCGCGGAGACCGCGCAGACGACCGGCAGGCCCGCGGTGAGGGCCTTCTGCATGATCTCGTAGCTGGTCCGCCCGCTGACCATGAGCACGTGCCCGCCCAGCGGCAGCCTTCCGGTCATCATGGCCCAGCCGACCAGCTTGTCCAGCGCGTTGTGCCGCCCCACGTCCTCGCGGACCGCGAGCGGCTCGCCCCCGGCGGTGAACAGACCCGCCGCGTGCAGCCCCCCGGTCTTGCCGAAGACCCCCTGGGCGCTTCTCAGCCTGCCGGGAAGGCCGTACAGGATCTCCGGGGAGATCAGCAGGTCCTCCTGGGCGGGCAGCGGGGAGCAGCGGCCACGCAGGGCGTCGAGGCTGGCGGTACCGCAGACGCCGCACGCGCTCGACGTCATGAAGTGCCGGTCGAGCGAGGGCAGGTCGGGCAGCCCGCCACCGCGCAGCCGCACGGTCACCGTGTTGTAGCGCGCCTCCGGGGGCACGTCCTCGTCGGTGCAGTAGGCGATGGACGCGACGTCCGCCGGTGCCGCGACGCCCTCGCCGTACAGGAACCCGGCGGCCAGCTCGAAGTCGTGCCCGGGGGTGCGCATGGTGATCGCGACCGTACGGCGCTCCTCGCCCGCCTGGACGCGGATCTCCAGCGGTTCCTCGGTGGCCAGGTCGTCCCGGCGCTCGTGGATGGTCCCGGCCCGCATCTGCCCGACCCGCGCCCGGGTGGTGGGCCCCGGCCTCCGCACGGCCTCCACCACCGCGAAGCCCGAATCCACCCCGAAGCCCTGATCTGTTTCGGCGCCCTGATCCACCTCGAAGCCTCGGTCCGCCTCGAAAGCCGGACCCGCCTCGAAGCCCTGGTCCGCCTCGGAATCCGGATTTACTTCTGAGCCCTTGTCCACCTCGGAGCCCGGTTCGTTCTTCAGGCCGGTGTCGTCCCGCGCGCTGAGATGTCTGCTCATGCGTTCATCATCTCTTTTCGCAACCGTCTGAACGATTTCCCGCCCCTACCGAAAGCCTGACCTTGCCCGCCGACCCAGACTTCGGTAACAGTATTCCCTGGTCATTGGATTAATTCGGTAACAGGGGGTCGTTAGTGGAGGCAAGATAGCTAAGTGCTCGACTCGCCCTTCACTGATCTCGACCGCCCGCCGCTTTCCCAGGCGGCCCTCACCCGCGCGCTGGTCCGCCCCGGCGGCCTGTGGTCCGGCATCTCCGTGGCCGACAGGACCGGATCGACCAACGCCGACCTCGCGCAGGCCGTCCGCGACGGCGCGCGGCAGGGAGCCGTCGTCGTCGCGGAGTTCCAGTTCGCCGGGCGGGGCAGGCTCGGCCGCGTCTGGAGCGCTCCACCGCGTTCCGGCCTGACCTTCTCGGTTCTCCTGCGTCCCGACCCGCCCATGTCCACGCAGGGGTGGCTGCCCCTGCTCGTCGGCCTGGCGGTCGCGTCGGCCGTGCGGAAGGTCGCCGAGGTCGACGTACGGCTCAAGTGGCCCAACGACCTGCTGGTCGGCGAGCGCAAGCTCGCCGGGGTGCTCGCCGAGCGGATCGACAGCGCGGTGATCGTGGGGGTCGGGCTCAACGTGAGCGTGCGCCCCGAGGAGCTGCCGGTGGAGACCGCCACCTCCCTGGCCATCGAGAAGGCCGCCTGCGCCGACCGCGACCCGATCCTGCGCGCGGCGCTGCGGGAGATCGAGACCCACTACCGCGAGTGGTCGGAGGCGGACGGCGACGTCGAGGCGTGCGGCCTGCGGGCCGCCTACCTCGCGGTCAGCGCCACGGTCGGGCGAGAGGTCAGGGTGGAGCTGCCGGGCGAGCGGGTGCTGACCGGCACCGCCACCGGTGTCGACCACGCCGGTCACCTGATCGTCAGCTCCAAGGGGGAGGAGCACACGCTCAGCGCGGGTGACGTCGTGCATGTTCGACCTCGCACCTCATGACGTGGAGCATGAAGGCGTGCCACGATTTGCCCCATGGGTCTACCCGATCACCACATGACGGAGGGGGAGCGACGGATCAGGTCGTTCCACCCGCACTGGAAGCGACTTATCGGCCCGTTCCTCGCGTTGATCCTGATCATCGCGGGGTCCGGTGCCGCTCTTTTCTTCATGCCCGACTTCGAGTACCGGTTCTACGCGCTCATCGCGGTGGCCGTGGTCGCCGTCGGCCTGCTGACCGTGTGGTCCTTCATTCCGTACCTGCGCTGGAAGAACACCTCGTACGTCCTCACCTCGCACCGGTTCACCATCGGCACGGGGGTGCTGAACACGTCCGTCGACGACATCCCGATGGCCAAGGTGAACACGGTCAGCGCCGACCAGACCCTCGTGGAGAGGCTCTTCGGCTCCGGCACGCTGGTCGTCGAGTCGGCGGGCGACCACGGCCGGATCACGCTGCGGGACATCCCCCGGATCCAGGAGGTCCGGGCCGAGCTGTTCCGCGCGATCGACGACGCGGCCGACGGGGAGCCCTCGGAACCCGGCGGGCGGTGACCCATGGGGCGTGACCTCCTGGGCCTGGGGGAGGGCGGGGACGAGGCGGAGGTCCCCGCCGGGCGGCCGACGGCCGAGCAGATCGAGCGCCTCTTCGTCGGAGCGCCTCCCCGCCACACCCGGATCCAGGTGGCGAGCCTCGCCCGGGTGCCGCAGGAGTTCACCGAGCGGATCTGGCGAGCGCTGGGGTTCGCCACGCTCCCCGACGACACCGTTGCCTTCACCGACGCGGACGTGGCCGTGCTGGAGCGGGTCCGGGCGATGATGGAGGGCGGCCTGCTGGACGACCGGACCGTCATCCGGATGGCGAGGGCGCTCGGCCAGACGACGGCGAGGCTCGCGCAGTGGCAGGCCGAGATCATGATCGGTGCCATGCTCGACCCCGGTCACCGGCCCTCCGACGAGGACCTGGCGGCGGTCATGGAGACCTCGCGCCGGTTGCTCCCCGACTTCGAGCAGGTGCTGGTCCACGTCTGGCGCGCGCAGCTCGCCGCCGCCGGGACCCGCCTGCTCACGCTCGCCGACATCGGCGACGAGATCGCACCGGCGAGGCTCACCCTCGCGGTGGGCTTCGCCGACCTGGTCTCCTTCACCCGGGTCTCCCGCGAGCTGGACGAGCGGGGCCTGGCCGAGCTGGTCGAGGGCTTCGAGTCACGGGCCTCGGACGTGGTCGCCGAGCACGGGGGGCGGATGGTCAAGACGCTCGGGGACGAGGTGTTCTTCACAGCGGCCGACCCGCGGACGGCCGCGGTGATCGCCCTGGACCTGGTCGGCGCGATCCGCCAGTACGGGCCCGACGTGCGGATCGGGCTGGCGTACGGCCCGGTGCTGCCGATCATGGGCGACGTCTTCGGCACGACGGTCAACCTGGCGGCCAGGCTCACGGCCATCGCCAGGCCCGGCACCGTCGTCGTCGACGACGGGCTGGCCGAGGCGCTGAAGGACGCGCCCGGTGTCGAGGTCGGCCGCATCCGCCAGCGTCCGGCCCGCGGCCTGGGGGTGGTGCAGCCGTACGTCTTGCGCCGGGCTGGTAATCATTGAGGCCGGGCGCCCCGGACCGTTCAACCGGTAAGCGGGCCCGCGAGGGTCGAAACCATGACAGATGAGGTGCAGGACATGCCGTACACCGTGCAAGGCGTGGTCGCGCGTGGCAAGGGCGAGCCCGTCTCGCTGGAGACCGTTATCGTGCCCGATCCGGGCCCTGGCGAGGCCGTGGTGACGGTCCAGGCCTGTGGCGTCTGCCATACGGACCTGCACTACCGCGAGGGCGGCATCAACGACGAGTTCCCGTTCCTGCTCGGCCACGAGGCCGCCGGGCTGGTCGAGGCCGTCGGCGAGGGCGTCACCGAGGTGGCCCCCGGTGACTTCGTGATCCTGAACTGGCGGGCCGTCTGCGGCGACTGCCGGGCGTGCCTGCGGGGCCGCCCCTGGTACTGCTTCAACACCCACAACGCCACCCAGAGGATGACCCTGGAGGACGGCACGCCGCTCAGCCCCGCCCTGGGCATCGGCGCCTTCATCGAGAAGACCCTGGTCGCGGCCGGGCAGTGCACCAAGGTCGACCCGTCGGCACCGGCGCGGGTGGCCGGGCTGCTGGGCTGCGGCGTGATGGCGGGCCTCGGCGCGGCCATCAACACCGGCGGGGTGACCCGCGGTGACAGCGTGGCGGTCATCGGGTGCGGCGGCGTCGGCGACGCGGCCATCCTCGGCGCCCGGCTGGCGGGCGCCTCGAAGATCATCGCGGTGGACGTGGACGACCGCAAACTCGGCTGGGCCAAGGACTTCGGCGCCACCCACACGGTCAACTCCCGCACCTCCGACGTGGTCGAGACGGTCAAGGAACTCACCGGCGGCAACGGCGCGGACGTGGTCATCGAGGCGGTCGGCCGTCCCGAGACGTACGAGCAGGCTTTCTACGCCCGTGACCTGGCCGGGACCGTGGTGCTGGTCGGGGTGCCCACCCCGGACATGAAGCTGGAGCTGCCGCTGCTCGACGTCTTCGGCCGGGGCGGCGCGCTGAAGTCCTCCTGGTACGGCGACTGCCTGCCCAGCCGCGACTTCCCCATGCTCATCGACCTCTACCTCCAGGGGCGGCTCGACCTCGACCGCTTCGTCTCCGAGACGATCGGCCTCGGCGACGTCGAGGCGGCCTTCGCCAAGATGCACCGCGGCGAGGTCCTGCGCTCGGTGGTGATCCTGTGATCGACAGGATCGTCACCTCCGGCACGTTCTCGCTGGACGGCGGGACGTGGGACGTCGACAACAACGTCTGGATCGTCGGCTCGGCCAGCGAGGTCCTCGTCGTCGACGCCGCGCACGACGCCGCCGCGATCGCCGAGCGGGTCGGTGACCGCGAGGTCAAGGCCATCGTCTGCACCCACGCGCACAACGACCACATCGACGCGGCGGCCGACCTCGCCGCGCGGACAGGCGCGCCGATCCTGCTCCACCCGGCCGACCAGGTGCTGTGGGAGATGGTCTACACCGACCTGCCGTACACCCCGCTTGAGGACGGGCAGGTGCTCTCGGCCGGGGGAATCGAGCTGACCGTGCTGCACACGCCGGGCCACGCTCCGGGCGCGGTCTGCCTGTACGGGGCGGACATCGGCGCGGTCTTCACCGGAGACACCCTGTTCAACGGCGGTCCCGGCGCGACGGGGAGGTCCTTCTCCTCCTTCGGCACGATCATCGAGTCGATCAGGGAGAAGCTGCTCGCCCTGCCGCCGGGGACGGCCGTGCACACCGGTCACGGCGCGTCCACCTCCATCGGCGCGGAGGCGGGACACCTGGAGGAGTGGGTGGCCAGAGGCCACTGACCGGCGCTCTCCCGCGCTCCGCCCGCCCACGCGCCCCGGCCCTCGCCGGGGCGCGTTCGCGTGTCCGGGGCCTGCGTACCCGGATTCGTCGTGAGGCGTTTTCCGGGGTTTCGGTGGGAGGTTTTTCCCGGCCCCGGAAGGTGTGCCGGTGAATTCCGGGCGGCGTTTCCGCACGTCAGCCGATGGCCCTACGGATAGGAGCCTCGAATCCGTGGCCGGGAAATTAAGGTCATGTGTGCTAGTTCACATAGGCAAGCCTAACCGAATGAGCTAGCTTAGGTGTGCCTAACCTATGGTAGTCTCCAGAGAGGTCGCATCCCCGTGTACGTATGCGTCTGCCGCGCGGTCACCGAGAACGAGGTGCACGACTGCATCTCGGCAGGTGCCAGGAGCGCGCGCCAGATCCGCGATGCCACGGGTGCCGGTGGCGACTGCGCTTCTTGCGTGCGAAAAATCTGTGCGATCCTAAAGCGGTCCGAAGATTTGATGCCGACCGCATAGCACGAGGAGCCCGCCATGCAGGGCGACAAGAAAATCATCGAACTGCTCAACGAGCAGCTGACCGCGGAGCTGACCGCGATCAACCAGTACTTCCTGCACGCCAAGATGCAGGAGAACTGGGGATATACGAGGCTGGCCAAATACACCCGCGAAGAGTCCATCGACGAGATGCGCCACGCGGAGAAGCTGACCGACCGCATCCTCTTCCTTGAGGGGCTGCCCAACTACCAGAAGCTGGGCACCCTGCACATCGGCCAGACCGTCGCCGAGCAGCTCCGCGCCGACCTGGACGTCGAGCTTGAGGTCGTCACCCGGTTGAGGCCCGCCATCATCCTGATGCGTGAGAAGGGCGACGCCACCTCGGCCCGGATCTTCGAGGAGATCCTGGAGGACGAGGAGCGCCACATCGACTATCTGGAGACCGAGCTGGGTCTCATCGGGAGCCTCGGGGAGCAGCTCTACCTCGCCCGCTACGCCGAGCCGCCGTCGGCGTCTTGAGGTGAATAACGCAGAACACGCCCACCAGATCCCTTCTGGTAGGGCGTGTTCTGCTTTGTCGGCCGATCCTTTGGGAGGCCTGTGCTTTCGAGGGACTTCCAATGCGGGAGACCTACTCCGTGGCCCCCGGCCGTTGCGGGATGACTATCCGGGATTTATCAGTGTTTGCCCAGGTCAATGGATAGGTCAACGACGAGTCAAACCGCGCGCTGTACCCGGGAAACGATCCCCTAAGGTCCTACGATCGCAACATGACCTGTGTACTACTCGCCGAGGATGACACCTCGATTTCCGAGCCGCTGGCTCGAGCCCTGCGCCGCGAGGGTTATCAAGTGGAGGTGAGCCCTGACGGCCCGCAGGCTCTGGAGCGGGCTCTGTCGGGTGGCATCGACCTGATCGTTCTCGACCTGGGCCTGCCCGAGATGGACGGTCTGGAGGTGGCCCGGCGCATCCGCGCCGAGGGTCACGGAACTCCTGTGCTGATCCTCACCGCCCGCGTCGACGAGGTCGACACGGTGGTCGGCCTCGACGCCGGGGCCGACGACTACGTCACCAAGCCGTTCCGCCTCGCCGAGTTGCTGGCGCGCGTCCGCGCGCTCCTGCGGCGCGGCACGTCCGAGACGCCCGTGGTCCAGGGCGTACGCATCGACGCCGACTCCCGTCGCGCGTGGATGGGAGACAAGGAGCTGCATCTGACCACCAAGGAATTCGATCTGCTGAGGGTCCTGGTCCGCGACGCCGGAAAGGTGGTCACCCGCGAGCAGATCATGCGCGAGGTGTGGGACACCAACTGGTGGGGTTCGACCAAGACCCTGGACATGCACATCTCGTGGCTACGCCGGAAACTCGGTGACGACGCCGCCAAGCCCCGATACATCACGACCGTTCGAGGAGTCGGCTTCAGGTTCGAGCGCGAGTAGGAGATGCGCCGCCGCCTTCTCTCCTCAACCCTCCTCGTCGCGGTCATCGGGGTGTTGCTGCTCGGCATCCCCCTCGGTGTGGCGGTCAACCGGCTCATCGAGGAGGAGGCGACCCAGGAACTCTCCTCACACGCCAAAAGCCTGCTGGGGGAGGTCGAGTACGCCCGGATCCAGGACCAGCCCGTCGACGAGCAGCAGCTGGAACGCAAGTACTCCGATCTCTACATTCAGATTTACGCAAAAGGGACGCCTCCCCAGGTGATAACGGTGGGCACCGAGCCCCCCGAGAGCCAGAAGATGACCGAGGACGCGCAGTCGGAGAACGGCGTGTACGTCGCGGTCAGCCGGGACAAGACGGGAGTGGAGCGTGAGGTCCGCGCGTGGTTGTTCCTCATTTTGGGACTCGCCGCGGCTGCCCTCGCGGTCGCGGTCGGACTCGCCATCGTGCAGTCGCGCCGCCTGACCCTACCGCTCAGCGACCTTGCGATGATCGCTGAGCGGCTCGGCTCCGGTGACGCCAGACCGAGCAAGCACCGCTACGGGATCCAGGAGCTCGACCGGGTGGCCGAGGTGCTCGACCGCAGCGCGACCCGCATCTCCGACCTCCTGGCCAGGGAGCGGGAGTTCGCGACCGACGCCTCCCACCAGCTCCGTACCCCGCTCACCGGCCTGACCATGAGACTTGAGGAGATCGTCGCCGCCGCCGACGAGCCGGGCATCGTCAAGGAGGAGGGCGAGGCCGCCATCGTGCAGGCCGAGCGGCTCACCGCCGTGATCGACGAGCTGCTGGCCACCGCCAGACGGCAGCGTCAGGCCCAGTCCGAGATCGTCGCGCTCGACGTGCTGCTCGACCAGCAGTTCATCGAGTGGGGCCCGGCGTTCCGCAGGGCCGGGCGGCGGCTGAGCCTGGTCGGCACGCGCGGGCTCCAGGCGCTGGGCACCGGCGGCGGCATCGGCCAGGTGATCTCCACCCTGCTGGAGAACTCGCTGGAGCACGGCGACGGCACGGTGACCGTGACCACCTGCGCCAGGGACAGGTCCATCGTGATCGAGGTGGCGGACGAGGGCAGGGGCATCACCGACGGCCTGGCCCCGCGGATCTTCGAGCGGAACGTGAGCGGGGGCGGCAGCACGGGCCTCGGCCTGCCCCTCGCGAGGGCACTGGCCGCGGCGGACGGGGGACGCCTGGAGCTCGTACGGGCGCGTCCCGCGGCGTTCGCGTTCTTCCTGCGCCAGGTGGGCGACACGGGCAGGAACCGCGTCGTCCGCGGGCCCGCCTGAGCGTCGCGGCTAGTGCGGCCCGGTGGGGGGCCTGCTCTCCTCAGAGGTCTTGCTCAGGAGATACATGTGGCCGTTGACCTGGCTGTTCGGGGTCCCGGGCCGGGTCGAGGGCGCACCGGGGACAGGCTCCTCCGGCCCGTCCGGCGGCGTGCCGGGCAGGAAGACCCACTTCTTGTACGACCAGAACCTGAACAGGGTTCCGAGGCCGGTGCTCACGATCAGGGCGATGTTGTAACTCAGCGGGTCCTGCAGGCCCAAGGTGTAGGTCACGAAGCCGAGTATCAGCAGCGAGATCAGCAGGCCGATGCCGTTGAGGAGGAAGAACAGGAAGTACTCGCGGGCGAGGCCGCTCTGCTCGCGGTGCCTGAACGTCCAGTAGCGGTTGCCGACGTAGGCCAGGGTGGCCGCGACGATCGTCGCGACGACCTTGGAGGTGAGCGGGCCCCAGTCGAGGCCGAACCTGAGCAGGTTGGTGCCGCCGTAGTCGATCACGAAGGCGATCGCGCCGACCGTCCCGAACTTCGCCAGCTCGCGCGCCAGCTCGGCGAGCCGCCGGTAGGCGTGTCGGAGAAACTCCACGTTCCCTGCACGGTCCTTTCGGGGGTCGGCTGCTGATCCGCCGCATCGGAGGACCTCGAACACTCTTCGGGCCAGGCTACCGGTGAGGAGGCGTGATCCGCGCGAGGTTGCCCCGTTGATGTCGATAGCCGTCAGCAGGGGCTTTTTCAATAAATATCGCATAACACCGGATAAATGAGGGCGCTGACGTTACGCTGATCCCGTAGATCACGGGAAGCCTCCGGCACCTCCGCCTCCTGTGGTCGGTCCAGACGGACTGCCGTACGCGACGGCCACTACCCCGGGGATCAGCCCTTGCGCCGCCGACTCCTCGCCGTGATCCTGGGCCTGTCGATGATGACCGGCTGCGGCGCGGGGAGCGACACGCGGGTCACCGCTCCCGAGACCGGCCCGTCGCGTGAGGCGTCCGCCGAGGTGGAGTTCACCGAGGCGGCCGATGCTTTCGCGCTGCTGGGAAGGCTCGACGACGCCTGGCGCGACCGGGACTGCGCGGCCGTCGAGAAGCTCACCACCTGGGCGGAGAAAGCGCTGGGCGGTCGTGCCTGCGAGGCGACCCGGAACGGCCGCCCAGCCCCCGCCAGGAAGTCCTACAGCGAGGCGGAGTTCTACCTGCCCGGCATAGCGGGCGAGGACCGCTGGTTCGTCGCCCTGGCCCGCGAGCCCGACCCGGCCTACTTCCTGTTCCTCCAGGAGGGCGGCGAGTGGCGGCTCGGTGCCGGGCCCATCCCGATCCGGGGCGAGGTCCGCGAGCCGACCGAGGGCGCGGTGCCCACTGACGACCCCGTCGCGGGGGTCAAGGCCCGTCTCGTGCCGCAGCGCTACCTGGCCTACCTGACCGACCCGGCGGGGGTGAGCGGGGTGACCTTTCCCAGGGGGGACCCGGCCCGCGAACTCTTCGACGATCTGGTCAGGCGCCCGCAGAGCGTGAGGCCCGACCGCCTCACCGCTGACATCCGCCTGCTCGTCGGCCCTCAGCGCGCGCTGCTGCTGCCCGGCGGCGGCGCCCTGGTCATCCACGCCCTGGAGATCGAATACCGGCAGAGAGCCCGTCAGGGCCGCTCCGCCCTGGCCCGCCCGATCTACGGCAGGGCCGACCTGCGGGGTTTCACCGGCAGGTCCAGAACCGCCGCGCTGACCGGGACCGAGGTCGTGCTCGTCGCCACCGAGATCGTCGGCGGCGGTTCCAAGCTCACCACGGCCGGTCTGCGCCGCGGCCTCGCCACCCTCACGGCGGGCTGAGCCCGCGCGTCACCTCACGGCGGGTGATCGCCGCCGGACCGTGAGGATCCCTCACGCGCGAGAGCGGGCCGGGCGCCTCCGGATGATCGTTCCCGGTCCCTGTCACAACGTCCGCGTCACAACGTCAGCCAACCGGCGCGGCCGTTCCCGGTCCCCGCCACGGCGTCAGCCCAGCGCCCGGCATCCGCCCGCCGCCTGGTCGCGTACCGCGAGACAGTAAACTTAACCGCTGTGAGCAGCCCTTCTTTGGCCAGTCCCATCGGACCCGTCGTCGGCGTGATCGGAGCGGGCCAGCTGGCCCGGATGACACAGCAGGCGGCCATCGCCCTCGGCGTCGAGCTGCGGGTCCTGGCCGGCTCGCCCGACGAGAGCGCCGCTCGCGTGATCGCCGACGTGCGCCTGGGCGACTACCGGTCCCTGGCGGACCTGCGCGACCTCGCCAAGGGATGTGACGCGGTCACGTTCGACCACGAGCACGTGCCCACCGAGCACGTCCGCGCCCTGGCCGGGGACGGCTTCGCCGTGCACCCCGGCGCCGACGCGCTCGTCCACGCCCAGGACAAGGCCGTGATGCGCGAGCGGCTGACCGCGATCGGCGTTCCCTGCCCGCCCTGGCGGCGGGTCGAGACGGCGGCCGACGTCGAGGAGTTCGCGGCGGAGAACGGCTGGCCGGTCGTGCTCAAGGCGGTCCGGGGCGGTTACGACGGGCGCGGCGTCTGGGTCTGCCGCTCCGCGGACGACGCGGCCGGGGTCCTGGCCTCCGGCGTACCGCTGATGGCCGAGGGGTTCGTGCCGTTCGAGCGGGAGCTCGCCGTGCTGGTCGCCAGGTCGCCGCACGGGCAGGGCGTCAGCTACCCGGTGGTGGAGACCGTCCAGCGTGACGGCATCTGCGTCGAGGTGCTCGCCCCCGCCCCCGGTCTCGACCCCGAGTGGGCCGCGGTGGCCCAGCGGATCGCCCTGACCATCGCCAAGGAGCTGGGCGTGACCGGGCTGCTGGCCGTGGAGATGTTCGCCACCTCCTCGGGCCTGGTGGTGAACGAGCTGGCCATGCGCCCGCACAACAGCGGCCACTGGACGATCGACGGGGCCCGCACCTCCCAGTACGAGCAGCACCTGCGCGCGGTCCTCGACCTCCCGCTCGGGTCGCCCGCGCCGACCGCCCCCGTGGTGGTGATGGCCAACCTCCTGGGCGGCGACGACCCCGACGTCTTCTCCCGGTACGAGCACGTGATGGCCCACGACCCGGGGATCAAGGTCCACTTCTACGGCAAGGAGGTGCGGCCGGGGCGCAAGATCGGCCACGTCACCGCGATGGGCACCGACCTCGACGAGGTCCGCGCGCGTGCCCGGCACGCCGCCGTCTACCTCACCGAGGGAAAGTACACCTGAGCCGGACCGCTCCTCCGGCGCCCCGAAGGCGCCGCGCCACCCGGTCCCGGAGATCGCCGGGACCGTCCGAAATCCTGTAGTACCGCTAGTACCGCTGGAAGACGCCGGGACCGTCCGGGTCCCGTGCCACCGGGAAGCGCCGCGCCGGCGCGGACCACGGCACCATCGCGAACGCGCGGCCCCGGGCCGCGAGGCAGGGAGAAGTGATGACCACCGTCGGCATCGTCATGGGCAGCGACTCCGACTGGCCGGTGATGAGACTCGCCGCCGAGGCGCTGGCCGAGTTCGGGGTGGCGTTCGAGGCCGACGTGGTCTCCGCGCACCGCATGCCCGAGGAGATGATCGCGTACGGCGCGGGGGCGGCCGGGCGCGGCCTGAAGGTGATCATCGCGGGTGCCGGGGGAGCCGCCCACCTGCCGGGCATGCTCGCCTCGGTGACCCCCCTGCCGGTGATCGGCGTCCCCGTCCCGCTGAAGTACCTCGACGGCCTCGACTCCCTCCTCTCGATCGTCCAGATGCCCGCGGGGGTCCCCGTCGCGACCGTCGCCGTCGGGGGCGCCCGCAACGCGGGCCTGCTGGCCGTACGGATCCTCGCCGCCGCCGACGAGGGCCTGCGGGCGAAGATGGAGGCGTTCCAGCTCGCCCTCAAGGATCAAGCCCATGCCAAGGGGGCGAAACTTCGGGCCGAGGCCGCCCAGCTCGGCGCCTGATATCGCCGCCTTTGACCGATGGCTTGACAACATCATGGATAGACGAGGACTCGGGGGGAAGGAGCAGATCTTCACATATTTTGGAGGTTGAGAACCATGAGGAACGCTGTCCGCGCCCTCCTCGGGCTCACGATGGCCGTGCTGGCGGTGTTCGGAAGCCTGAATACCGGCGGAAGCCAGAAGCCCGTCGACTCCGCCGTGAGTTCCGTGCCGACGCGCTAGCCCCCGGATCCCGCGGGGCACGTCATTCGGGCCAGGCGGAGTTCTCGATGACGTCGACGAAGTTGGTACGGACGTACCCGGGGACGAAGCGCTCCAGGACATCGGCCTTCACGTTGCCGAAGGTCGTCTGCGGGCGGTGCGCGATGCCGTCGGTGAACGCGGCCAGGATGCGGCGCTTGAAGTCGGGACGGGGATGGGCGGCCACGATCTCCGCGCGGGCCTCGCCGGGGATGTCGTCCAGGCCGATCCCCAGCACGTCGGCCTCCACGCCCGTGGTGACCAGGGCGATCTCCGGGGCCATGTGGTGCGGTATCTCCGGTGTGGTGTGCAGCGCGATCGCCTCCCACACGATTCGCGCGCCCTCCTCGGACACCCCGTGCTCCCTCAGGAAGCGGCGGGCCTCGTCCGCGCCGTCGATCTCGAAGCGCTGGTCCGAGGTCCGGTAGGTCCGGGTCAGGCCGAGATCGTGGAACATCGCGCCGACGTACAGCAGCTCGGGATCGTAGGCGAGCCCCCTGCGGTCGCCCACGAGCGCGCCGAACAGGAAGACCCGCCGGGAGTGGTCGTACACCAGCGGCTCGGCCGCCTCCCGGACGAGCTCCGTGGCCGCCCGTACCAGGGCGCTGCCGGGAATCTCCACGTTCGCGATACGAACGGTCATCTTGGGCTCCTTCAGACTGAAATGGCGCCGCTGACCTGCGCCAACCCTTCGTTGCTCTCCTGGCGAGGGTCTACCCGGCCGTCCGGGTGACTTCGTGCGCCACGCCGCTTTCTCCGACGCCGTACGGCCGCTCGTTCGATGTCCGCGTCGTTGCGGGCGTCCCGGGCGGCCCGGATACTGGGTGCGTGGAGCCCGCCGCCGTTCGCGGGGGCACGTCACGGATCCCCCCGGGACGTGACGCGGACGCACCGCCGCCACGGGGCGATCCACTCGAATGACCCCGCCCGTTGGGCGACCGCCGACATAGCGAAGGTGATGACGACGTGGAAGCAGACCTCAGCAAGGCCGTCTGGCGCAAGGCGGCCCCGGAGGGGGATGACAGCGGTAACTGCGTCGAGGTGGCCGTTGTCGACGCTCCCGAAGAGGGCCACAAGGCCGGGTCAGGTTCTCTTTACGTATTGCGCGATTCCAAGAATCCCGACGGGCCGAAGCTGTTCTTCACCCGCGCGGAGTGGGACGCCTTCGTCGGGGGTGTGAAGCTCGGCGAGTTCGACAACTGACCGGACGGAACAGGTACGAACAGAAGGCCCTCGTCGGTGACGGGGGCCTTCTCGCTGCGCGTTCCCCGGGCTTATTCCCGATCGCCGCCATCGGATCGCGTACCGGGCCGACCTGGTGAAAGGCGCGGCTCCCACGGGGCTCAGGCCCTCGGACGCCGTTTTCCCGCAGGGTAAAAGTCCTTTTGTCGAATGCGCAGGAAGAGGTGGTTTCGTGAGGCGATTCGTTTTCGCTGTGACGGGAGTGTCGTCGCGTAATGCCAATCAAAAGCGTTTCACGACTAACTTGGAAGCGTTTTGGTGTGATTTGTCCTGATATGCCGCATATCGTAGTAATTGTCCTATCCGAGGGATTACTACGAAAAGAGGTGTCCCGATGGGTATCACGATGTTCCCGGGAGGCGCCTGGCCTGCCGATCCGTACTGGCGCCGTCGCCGTCGCCGTCGCTGGCGCCGCTGGCGCCGCTGGCGTTACTGGAACTGGTGATGCGAGAAGGTCATGGTGACCTGTGCGGTATCTGAGAAGTCGATGCTTACCCGGCGGGTTCCCGGCACAGGCCGGGGACCCGCCGTCATGTCCGGGACGGCGCGCTCAACGTGTCGCGGAAGCCGGAGATGCGCAGGTGGGAAGGCCGGGACTTAGGGGCGGCCCAGGGCGCGGTAGTGCCAGCCGGAGGCCCGCCAGGTCTCGGCGTCAAGGGCGTTGCGGCCGTCGACGATCTTGCGGGAGGCCACGACGGAACCCAGCTCCTCGGGATCCATCTCGATGAACTCCTGCCATTCGGTCAGCAGCAGCACGACATGGGCGTTCTTGGCCGCGTCGAGGGCGGAGGCGCCGTAGGAGAGCCCGGGGTGGGCCTTGCGGGCGTTCTCCTGGGCGACGGGATCGTAGACGGTGACCCGGCCGCCCTGCTCGCTGATCTTGACGGCGACGTCCAGGGCGGGCGAGTCGCGGATGTCGTCGGAGTTGGGCTTGAACGCGGCGCCGAGCACCGCGACCGTACAGCCGCGGAACGAACCCCCGGCCAGCTCGCGGGCGAGGTCGACCATGCGGGCGCGGCGGCGCATGTTGATCGCGTCGACCTCCCGCAGGAAGGTCAGCGCCTGGTCGGCGCCGAGCTCTCCGGCCCGGGCCATGAAGGCGCGGATGTCCTTGGGCAGGCAGCCGCCGCCGAAGCCGAGGCCGGGGTTGAGGAACTTGCCGCCGATGCGGTCGTCGAAGGACAGCGCCAGGGACAGCTGCTTGACGTCGGCGTGGGCGGCCTCGCAGACCTCGGCCATCGCGTTGATGAAGGAGATCTTCGTGGCGAGGAAGGCGTTGGCGGCCACCTTGACCAGCTCGGCCGTGGGGTAGTCGGTGATCACCATCGGGGTGCCCATCTCCAGCATGGAGGCGTACACCTCCCGCATGATCTTCTCGGCCCTGTCGGAGGCGACGCCGAGCACGATCCGGTCGGGGTGCAGGGTGTCCTTCACCGCGAAGCCCTCGCGGAGGAACTCGGGGTTCCAGGCCAGCTCGGCGCCCGCGCCGATGGGGGCGAGCCGGGCCAGCTTGTCGGCGAGGCGCTGCGCGGTGCCGACCGGGACGGTGGACTTGCCCACGACCAGGCACTCGCGGTGGAGGTGGGGGGCGAGTGACTCGATCGCGGCGTCCAGATAGGACACGTCCGCGGCGTACTCTCCCGGCTTCTGGGGGGTGCCCAGGCACAGGAAGTGCACGTCGCCGAAGGCCGCGGCCTCCTCGTACGAGGTGGTGAAGCGCAACCGGCCGTTGGCGAGGTTGCGGCGCAGGACCTCCTGCAGGCCGGGTTCGTAGATGGGCAGATCGCCGGCCCGCAGCCGGTCGATCTTCTCCGCGTCCACGTCGAGACTGAGGACCTCGAAGCCCAGCTCGGCCATGCAGGCGGACGTCGTCGCACCGAGGTATCCGGTTCCCACCATCGTCAGGCGGTAGGCCACTGGTGCTCCTTTCGGTTCTGCCCAATTCTTTGCCGACAGGGTACCGGCATCTGGCGCTTCTACTTTGCCACCTGCGCAAACGCCGGGGTACATATCACATGGGGTGGAGCGCTCCACGTTTTGTTGGACGTCCTACTATTTGCCCATGAGCTACCCTCTCTACGCGCTGCCCGAGGAGCACGAGATGCTCCGCGAGACGGTCCGCGCTCTCGCCGACGAGAAGATCGCCCCTCACGCCGCCGAGGCCGACGAGACCGGGGAGTTTCCCTGGGACGCCTACAAGGCGCTCGTCGCGGCGGACCTGCACGCCGTGCACGTCCCCGAGGAGTACGGGGGCGCGGGTGCCGACGCCCTCGCGACGGTGATCGTCATCGAGGAGGTGGCGCGGGCCTGCGCCTCGTCCTCGCTGATTCCCGCCGTCAACAAGCTCGGCACCGTCCCGCTGCTGCTCGCGGGCTCCGAGGAACTCAAGCGGAGCTACCTCACGCCGGTCGCGCGGGGGGAGGCGATGTTCTCGTACGCCCTCTCCGAGGCCGAGGCGGGCAGCGACGCCGCCGCGATGAAGACCCGCGCGGTCCTCGACGGCGACCACTACGTGCTCGACGGCGCCAAGATGTGGATCACCAACGCCGGGGTGTCGGAGTACTACACGGTGATGGCCGTCACCGAGCCGGGCGTCGGGGCCAGGGGCATCTCCGCGTTCGTCGTGGAGAAGGGCGACGAGGGCGTCAGCTTCGGGGCCAAGGAGCGCAAGCTCGGCATCAAGGGCTCCCCGACCCGCCAGGTCATCCTGGAGAACGTGCGGATCCCCGCGTCCCGGATGATCGGCGAGCCGGGCACCGGTTTCAGGACCGCGCTGGCCACCCTGGACCACACCCGCGTCACCATCGCCGCCCAGGCGCTCGGCATCGCCCAGGGCGCCCTGGACTACGCGATCGGCTACGTCAAGGAGCGCAGGCAGTTCGGCAAGGCCGTCGCCGACTTCCAGGGTGTCCAGTTCATGGTCGCCGACATGGCGATGAAGCTGGAGGCCGCCCGCCACCTCACCTACGCCGCTGCGGCCAGGTCCGAACTGGCCATGCACGGCGAGCCGCAGAAGGACCTCACCTTCCTCTCCAGCGCCGCCAAGTGCGCCGCCTCCGACGCCGCCATGGAGATCACCACCGACGCCGTCCAGCTCCTGGGCGGGTACGGCTACACCCGCGACTACCCAGTCGAGCGCATGATGCGCGACGCGAAGATCACGCAGATCTACGAGGGCACCAACCAGATCCAGCGCGTGGTGATGGCCCGGCAGCTTCTGAAGTAGGCCAGACTCCGTCCCCGCTTCTGTAAGGCGGGGACGGGTCCGTCACGGCCGCGCGCGTGCGGCGGACCGTGTCGTTACAGGTGCGCCCCGGGATCCCGCACGGTGAGCGCTCGGGAAACCGGCGTGGATCCTTTCCCGACGCGGTGTCTGGCCCGGTCGGCATGTCCGTGTCGCGTGCCGAGGCGTCGTAGGGTGTCGCTCTCAGGGCGAAAGGATCACTGTGCCGCAGTTCTCCCGGTTACCGTGGGCGGCGCTGTCGGTATGGGGGGCGGCCGCGGCCGTCGCCGCCTTCCCGACCTGGGCGCTGTGGCGCGATCGGCTCGATCGTGAGGAACTCGCCGTACCCTCCGGGGTCTCCGGGGATATCTACGGGTTGGTGTGCCTGTACAACGGTGGAACGACGTTGTCACCGCTCGCCCCGCTGAGCCGTGATCTCGAAGCGGTCGTGGAGGTTACGGAGGGCTGGGCGTTTCCGGCTCTGGTGGTTCTTCTCGGGCTCCTCGCATGTCTCGGCCGCAGGGGTCCCGCGGTGACGGGCCAGCGGGTGGCGGGACTCCTCGTCCTGATCGCGGTCATCGAACCTCTCGCCTCGTTGTCCAGCGACCGGAGAGGCTGCGACGAGATCTCGCTGTTCAGCGCCGACTGGTTCAGCGGGGTGGCCAGCGGCTGGGAGATCACCCAGTTGTGTCTCCCGGTGGCCGCGGCGCTGGTGTTCGCCGCGTCGCGGACGACGCAGTCCGCCGCAGGAGACGAGCCGGGCGGATCACCGGCCGGGACGGCGACGGTGTGGCGTCGGTCGGCGGCGGCCCTGGCCGACTATTTGATCGTTGTCACGGCCCTCAGCGCCGCCGTGGGGGCGGCCTGGCCCCTGATCGGCGTCGGCTTCAGGGGCCATATGGGAGCCGGACTACTGGAGCGGGCCGACGCGTACGTGTTCCGGGGCGACATGAGGCCCGCAGAACTGGCCATCCTGGCCGGGCTGTTCCTCTACTTCTGGGCGCAGCACGCCCTGTGGGGGCGGACGCTCGGCAAGCGGCTGCTGGGTGTCCGGGTCGTCGCCGGGCGGACGGGCGGACGGCTGGGCGCGGGCAGGACCGCGCTGCGCACGCTGGCCTTCCCCATTCTCGTCCTCGTCCCCGAGGCCGGGCTGTGGTGTCTTCTCGTGGGCGGGTCGTGGATGCTCCTCGATCCCGAGGGCCGGGTCCTTCACGACCGCTGGCTGGGCGTCGCGGTGGTACGCGACCAGGTGAGGAACGTCCAGCCGCGGACCTGACCCGGCGTCGTCCGCGTGGTCCCGCCACCCCGGACACCCGGCCACGGGTCTGGACGGACCACGGGACGGGATGTCGGTGGACGAGCTCGGCCCTCCGGGAGACGTCGGTGGACGAACTCGGCCCTACCGCGGATCGGAGGGTGCCCGGTCGGTGTCGTGGTCGTCGCGGCTCCAGATCTCGGTGCATCGGGGGAGGTCCTCGATGCCTCCGCCTTCGGGGATCATGCCCCAGAGGAAGGGGATGAGGTACCGGGGCGGTTCGCCCAGGAGCGTGGCCAGCTCGTCCTCGGTGACGGTGAGGGTGAACGCCGGGCCCGGTCGCCCGGGGTGCCATCCCTGGTCGACGGCTCGCCGGACGCATCCGGCGACGAGGGCGGGGCGGACCGCGATCGTCCGTTCTCCGAGCCAGTTGTCCGGCCGGGCGCAGGGAAGTGACACCACGAGGACACGTCCCGGCTCCTCGGCCCTCTCGACGGTGACGGTGAGGGGACTCCAGCCGTTGCCCTGGTGATAGGTGGACTTGTGCCGGATCCGCCAGCGGAAGTCGGCGCCGTCGACGGTGATGGGTCGTGAGCCCTTCCTGGGCATCGTCACGGGCGTCTCCAAGCTTCCGCTCTGTTCCGTCGTTGTCTCGCGGGAGCGGCGGAACAGCGAGACGCCCGCAAGCGTAATCCCCGCCCATCCGAGTGATCGAGCCGTTTTTCCGGTGACCCGTCGCGGTATCGGAGAACACCCGGACCCGGCATGGCCCGTCGGCCAGCGGAAACCCGGCCCGGACCATCCCACGCGCTCCGGAAGCGGGTGTCGTCCTCCCGGTGGGCATACTGGGGGACGTGCCACGACGTGATCCACGACCCCGAGTCCGTTCCGCGCCCGCGTCCGCCGCCTCGTGCCCGTGCGGGCTGCCCGCGCCGTACGGAGACTGCTGCGGGAGGCTGCACCGGGGGGAGGCGTCCGCGACGACGGCCGAGGCGCTGATGCGGTCGAGGTTCAGCGCCTTCGGCGTCGGCGACGCCGGGTATCTCCTGCGCACCTGGCACCCGTCGACGCGCCCGCCCGGTGTCGACCTCGGGGGCGGCCTCCGGTGGACGCGGCTGGAGGTGCTGGAGACGACCGGCGGCAGCGCCTTCCACACCGAGGGCACCGTCCGCTTCCGCGCCCACTACGTCGAGCGTGGCGAGGAGGGCCACCTGGAGGAGCACAGCCGCTTCGCCCGGCACGGGGGCGACTGGGTGTACGTCGGGGCGCTCTAGAAATCGCGTCTCACGGCGTCGTGGCCCGGACGCCGTGCCGTCGCGGACGTGGACGTGGACGTGGACGTGACCGCCGGGCCGGACGCCTCAGAACCCGCCGCGGCTTCGGATCGCTCCCAGGTCCTCCTTGATCTTGAAGATGATCACCAGCAGTTCCATCCACACGCGGGTGAACAGGACGGCGAGGAACCAGGTGATCGGTGCGAGCACGAGCGCGGTGACACCGGCCGCCGTGCTCGTGCCGAAGGCATAGATCGAGAACCCGAGCATCCACAGCGCGTGGACCACCACGATGACGGTGAAGATGACCTTGATGATGCCCGTCGTCACATAGTGGTCGAAGCCGAAATCGAAAAGGCGGCCGAAGAACCCCTTTTGCGCGGACGTGGGCGTGGGCGCGGGCTGGTACGTCGGCTGGTAGGCGGCCTGGGGGTGCTGTCCGTGGCCGTACTGCGGGTCCTGGATCTGATAAGGGTTGCTCATCGTTCCGTCCATGATCGGGGGGAGTGGTCGCAGGTGGGAGGGCGCCGTCCGGCGAGGTCGACGACCTGTGGCGTTCCGGACGG